>JAFZSQ010000085.1 GCA_017619295.1 Lachnospiraceae bacterium | reverse complement strand
TATCTTCTTGTGATGGATGCCATATCCGCAGGGAAGATTGGAATGTATGATGAGGTTTATATTTCGGATGCGGTATCCCGACTTTCCTACGGAGAGGATGGGGTAGTAAGACTTGATACAGATCTTGAGACCAGCGTAAACGAACTGATAAAGGGAATGCTTCTTGCCTCAAGTAATGAGTGCGCTATGGCTCTGGCTGAGCACGTGGCGGGCACTGAAGCGGAATTTGTGAAGCTTATGAATGCCAAGGCAGAAAGCCTTGGACTGAGTGAGTCAACAAGGTTCTATAACTCAAATGGTCTGCCAACCTACACCGATGATGTAGTTACAGCCAAGGTTCAAAACAGATCCACGGCCAACGACATGTTTAAACTCGTTAAGTACATCCTTGCGGTCTATCCCCAGGTTACAGAAATCACATCCATGAAAGAAGCCAGCCTTCCTTCCATGGGATTTCTTGCAAGGAACACAAACCCCCTTCTCTACAACGTGAAGGGAACCATCGGACTTAAAACCGGTACCACCAACGGGGCAATGTGCTGCCTTATCGCAGCCAAGGAAGTCACCTGCGGTGACGGGGACCACATTCTCGTATCCCTGGTCTTTGGAGCCGAAAGCAATGTTCTTCGAAGCTTCGTCTCCGAAATCCTCTTAGACTACGGCACGGACGTCCTCACCAAGGGACGTACCTTCTCACCCAAGGACTCCACTAAGCCCCAAACCGCCGAGGAACTGGTCCAGGCGGTCCTCAAAACCGCTGACAGCAAGACCAACTAACTCGCAACGGGTCAAAGAAAGACAGCTACCATTTATCCCATGAGACGCGCTCTCGCTCCACTTCGGAACGTAGCCCCACTAAGCTCGACAAAACCTCGCTAAGTGGGGACGTCCTCAGAGGGTCTCCGGGACAAATGGCAGCTGTCTTTCTTTTCTGTATGGAGCTGTCCGGGATTAGCGTTAGGCTACAACATATTTTAATATAGCGACGAATTGGAGGACGGTGCCGGCGAGGACGAAGACATGGAAGACGGAGTGCATGTAGCGGTGCTTCTTGCCGAGGCCGTAGAGGATGGCGCCTATGGTGTAGGCGAGGCCTCCTGCCAGAACCCAATAGAAGCCGTTAATGGTGATGGCCCTGATGGTGGGTTTGATGGCGATGATAATGCACCAGCCGATTCCTATGTAGCCGGCCATGGAGATGACCGCGAACTTCTTAAGGTCGATGGCGGTGAGAACTGCCGAGAAGATGGCCAGTCCCCATACCACCCCGAAGATGGTCCAGCCCCAACCGGGAGAGAGCTCTCTTAAGGGCCCAAGGACGATGGGAGTGTAGGTGCCGCCTATGAGGAAATATATGGTGCAGTGATCGATTACCTGCATTACACGTTTGCCCATGTTGGGTTTCAGGCCGTGGTAGACGCTTGACATGGTGTAGAGTACGATTAGGGATGCTCCGTAGATTGCGCTTCCCACTACGTAGAAGCCGTCGTGGTTTTTCACAGAAAGGACCACGCATATGATGAGGGCGATGATACCGAATACGGCGCCAATAATGTGTGTAATCATGTTGGCAGCTTCCTCTCCTTTGGTGTAGTCCGGGAGGATTCGGTCAGCCAGTTTTGTTCTTGTCATAGTATCACTTCTTCCTTTGTTTGATTTATATTGTTATCATAACACGACACTATGTAGTTTTCAATACTACATAGTGTTTATTTTTAAGATTTTATGGAAAGGGCAAATTTATACAAATTTTCGCATTAAAACAGAAAGAAAACGAAAAAGTCTTGAATTTTGCGACAAATTGGTGTTATTATAGAGTATATATTGACAGGAGCGAAAATATGAGGAACGACTGCGTAAAAAGGTGCCTGTCTTTAGTCTTGTGTGCTGTTTTTCTTTGCGTAAGCGGATGTGGGAACTCGTCAGAAGAAAGTATCTATCTGTACTCCCCGAAAACCGAGGAAGAACAAAATGGAACAGATAGTATATATGCTTCATATAAACCGTTAAGTGAAGAGGTTTTGGCGATTATCCCCGAGGAGACTGTTACTCTTAAGGTCTACAGTGAGCTTAACTACAAGAGAGGAGTACAGGGCGGCTGGTTCGGTCAGATAATAAAGGACCTTTTTAATGTTGAATTAAAGTTTGTAGATACCAATGACAGAGACTACTTCCAAAGTGTGAAGGCAGGACGCTGTGATTGGGATTTTATATTGCTCAAATCTCATGACAGGTTAAAGGATTATATTGAAAAAGGTTTTGTCAGGGATTTGGGAGAAGACGATTTATTCTCAAAATACGGAACAAATATAAATAAAAACATGAAGGTTGCCATATATGCCAGCAAGAGGGAAACCGATGGAAAACTTTACGGAATACCCAATGAAGTTGCATATAAGGACAGCGAATACGCCGGATTCGAGTATCATCCCGATATCAGATGGGATTTGTTCAGAAGATTTCATCTGGAGGAGCCGGAGGAGATGGATGACTATATCTCCATTCTCAGTTTCATGCGGGATAGGGCGGGAGAGTCCGATTCGGGCAAGGAAATTTACGGCGCAACCTTATACAGTGGGACAGAGGATGTGTTAAACAGCAGCGTTGCCGATGCTGTAAAAGCTTTTTACGGATATGAGGATTTCTATCTGGGATTCTTTAATCCGAGATACAGAACCTTCTATGGAGCATTGGATGATAACAGTGAGTACATCAAGTGCCTTGAGTTCTACAATAAGATGTACAGAGCGGGGCTTATCAATCCGAAGTCCAGAGAAATGTCCTACAAGATGGTATATGATTCCTATGCCGATGGACAGAATCTCTTTTGTGTAAACTCCGAGCTGGGATACGCAGCTTACAATACAATCGAGCATTTGGCGGACGAGAAGATGATGGCGCCAATGACTTTCAAGAATCAGACCAACCTTGTAAGAAGTCTCAAAACAGTTGGAGGGGATCAGACCTGGAGCATAGGAAGGGATACGGAATATCCGGAACTTTGCATGGCTATACTTGACTGGATGGCTTCCGCTGATGGAACATTGACAGCCTATTACGGACCCAAGGGAGTTTGCTGGGATTATGATGTTAACGGGAACACCGTACTTTTGAATCCGGGATTTGAGGCATTGTATCACCCCAATTACCAGTTTGATATGAACAGTGGCTTTTCCGGTTCCTTCAGTGAGGGTGCTCCGTATTTCAGCTTTAATATCTGGTCAAAGGACACTGAGAACCCTGAATCCAACGGACAGACATACAACGTTTCCACCTGGATAAACATGAAGAGTAACCAGCAAAATTATGAGATTGAGAATGAATGGCTGGAGGATCACGATGTGGAAAGTGAGGCTGAGTATTTAAGTCAAACAAATATTTATGTTCTCGCTCCCGATGCATACGTGATACATGAATTACCGGAAGAGTTGGCTTCCTACTATACCAAGCTTTCCTATATCGTAAAAGAGGGAAGCTGGAGGGCGATATACGCCGAAAGTGAGGAAGAGTTCAATGAGGTCATAAAAGATATGCAGACATCCGCACTTAAATCCGGATACAAGGAAGTGACGGATTGGTGCAGGATCGAAGCATATTATAAGGTACAGTCCAATATTTACTCCTATTTGATAGATTAGGAAGAGGTTATGGATACTGAAAAGAAAAGTAAGGAAGTAAAAGAAGAAAATAACGATTTTTCCCTGGGGCTGTTGCTTGAGGGCAGAAAGTATGGTAATCGAGGAATTAAGCTTCTGATTAAAGTTATTATTCTGGCGCTGATTCCTGTTCTTATCATGGGCTCACTCACCATACTCATCAGTTATCGTACCGTTAACAAGACCATGTCTGATGAGGTTAAGAATGAGCTTAAAAGTACTGCCCTTGTAATTGAAAGCTCCTATAACGTTATGAGCAGTGATGATTTCATACCTTTGAAGTCGGGAAATATCATTAAGGGTACCTTCGTAATCAACAACAACTATAAGCTCTTCGATTCCCTTGCGGAGGAAGGGGAGATTTATTCTGCCATGTATTACGGAGAAAATCTTGTGGTTACCTCCTTAAGAGATGACATTGGCAAAAGAATTGAAGTCCTTCCCATTCCGGATTATGTATATGAGAACGTATATAAGAACCAGACGGAGTGTTATATCTCAAGTCTGTATATAGATAATGAGCAGTACTTCGGATATTATATGCCAATTTTTAACAATGACAGAGAAGTAGTGGGCAGCGTTTTTACCGGAAAGAAAACCCAGGTCATTTCTGAGGCTGTTGCCCAGAACATATATATGGTTTCCGTGGTAACAGGCAGTGGAATCATCCTGTCACTTATTTCGGCAATCATCCTTCTTCTTTCCGTAGCCAAATTTGTAGGTTACGCCATGAAAGAGGATGCAAAGGTTGATGAACTTACCAAGGCTAACAGAGCCAAGGATTCCTTCCTTGCCAACATGTCCCACGAGATCAGGACACCTATCAATGCTGTTCTTGGCATGGATGAGATGATTCTCAGAGAGAGCACGGACCAGACGATTCTAAATTATGCTTCAAGCATTAAGAATGCGGGACAGGCGCTGCTTTCCCTTATTAACGATATCCTGGATTTGTCGAAGATTCAGGCCGGTCGTATCGAACTTATAGAGAGCAGGTACGAACTGGCGTCCATTATTAATGACACCTATAATCTCCTTCATCAGAGGGCTGAGAAGAAGGATTTGGAGCTGATAATAGAAAACGATCCCACCATTCCTTCCGAGTTAAACGGAGACGAAACCCGAATCAGACAGATTCTTACGAATATCATGACCAATGCCATCAAGTATACCGAAGAAGGAACGGTAAAAGTTGTGTTCGGATGGCAGCCTGTGGATGAAGGCAATATGATTCTTGTCATGAGCGTCGAGGATACCGGAATGGGTATCAAAGATGGGGATATTCCCAAACTCTTTGACAGCTTTGCCAGATTTGATGGTACTAAGAATAAGAGCATCGAGGGTACGGGACTTGGATTATCCATTACCAAGAGCCTCATAGATTTAATGAACGGTACCATCGATGTCAGGAGCACCTATGGAAAAGGTTCTGTATTTACGGTAAGAGTGCCTCAGAAGATTCTTACCATGACTCCCATGGGCGATTTCGCAGAGAGTATCAGAAACAGTATCTACCATATGGAAGAATACCACGAGTCCTTTGTGGCGCCGGATGCGAAGATACTTGTTGTGGATGATATAAGAGTCAATCTTGAAGTTATCATCGGACTTCTTAAGCAGACCAAGGTTCAGGTTGACACAGCCCAAAGCGGCGGAGCCTGCCTGGAGGCTGTAATGCACAAGAAGTACGACCTCATCCTTATGGACCACATGATGCCCGAGATGGATGGCGTGGAAACTCTTTGGATGCTAAAGAAAACTCAGGACAACTTAAGCAAGGATGCTCCTGTAATTGCTCTTACCGCTAACGCGGTTGTTGGGGCAAAAGAGCAGTATCTCGAATGGGGCTTCGATGATTATCTCTCCAAACCTGTTCAGGGACCTGCCTTGGAGGCTTGCCTTGCCAAGTATTTGCCTCCTGAGAAGGTAAGAATTGTAACCAAGGAAGAAATAGAAATTGATAAGGCCAATAAGCGAAAAGCGATAGAGGAGCAGAGTCAACGGGAGAACTTCAGTACTTATACAGGTTCACCGGAGGGAGACTTTGAGGACGGTTTCGAAAGCAATGCTGAGCCTGAGAAACAGAGTTCGCTTCTTGACAAGCTGGATTTCCTTGATACGGAAACCGGATTGTCATATTGTCTTGACGAAGATACTTATCGTTCAATCCTTGAAACTTATATCGAGGAGGATAAGACCGAAGACATCGCCAAGTTCTATGAGGGCAAGAACTGGGAGGATTACAGAATCTTAGTTCACGCGGTAAAATCTACATCCCTCTACATTGGCGCCGTGCCTCTTTCGGAGAAGGCCAAGGCATTGGAGAATGCCTGCATAGAAGAAGATTGGGATTACGTGAATGCTAATCATGAGGATATGTTGGGGAATTACAAGTCCCTGCTTGGTGAGATAAGGAAGGTACTATAGGGGACAGACGTGCGGAATGGGGACAGACCCCTAATTGCACACGATGCGTGCAATTAGGGGTCTGTCCCCATTCTGCACATCTGTCCCCTCCCTCAACATCCAAAATTTGCAATACAGTTGCAATTCTTGAAAGAGGGGGCTATAATAGGAGCGATGCAAAGATGGATGTATGGATTTAGTAAGGAGTAAAGATGTCCTACATTGAAGTAAAAGATTTATCAATCGGATACGACGGAATCTCTATTCTTGAGAATTTGAATTTCTCTCTTGAAAGCGGAGATTACCTTTTTATTTTAGGCGAAAACGGTGCCGGTAAGTCGACTCTTATGAAGACCATTTTGAGACTTATCAAACCTATTTCAGGTCAGGTAAGTTTTGATGATGAGGCGGCAAAGTGCAAGATCGGATATCTGCCTCAGCAGACGGAAGCTCAGAAGGATTTCCCTGCTTCCGTAGAGGAAGTGGTTCTTTCGGGAACCCTGCCTCACATGGGTAAGCGCTTTTTCTACGGCAGGAAAGAGAAAGAGACTGCCAGAGTCAATATAGAAAGACTCGGAATCGAGAACCTCAGAAAGAAATGCTTTAGAGAATTATCCGGAGGGCAAAAGCAGAGAGTTCTCCTTGCCAGAGCACTTTGTGCGGCAGACAAGTTGTTATTACTTGATGAGCCTGTAAGCGGACTTGATCCCATGGCAACGGAAGAAATGTATGAGCTGACCGAGAGACTTCACAAAGAAGGAACTACGGTTATTATGATATCTCATGATTTGAATGCGGCATATAAATATGCCAATAAGGTTCTTCATCTTTCTGAAGACGGATATTTCTTCGGAAGTCTTGATGAGTACCTTAAGAGCTCCCAGGGCTTTAACACACAGGAAAAGGAGGGCATGAAATGATTGACACTCTGATTAAGTATTTCAGCTTTCCCTTTGTAAGGTATGCGGTTATTGTGGGAGTCTTGATTGCTCTTTGTGCTTCCCTTATAGGTGTGACACTGGTTCTTAAGAGATACTCCTTTATCGGAGACGGACTTTCACATGTGGCCTTTGGAGCAATGGCGATTGCTATGGTTTTGCACTTCTCAAACAATACGTTTCTGGTGCTTCCCATTACTGTATTGACTGCCATAATTCTTCTTAAGTCCGGAAGCAGAGCAAGAATTAAGGGAGATGCGGCAATAGCAATGATGTCAGTAGGAGCTTTGGCTTTTGGCTACATGTTACTGAATGTATTTTCAGTTTCCGCCAACGTATCCGGGGATGTGTGCAGCACCCTGTTTGGCTCCATGTCAATTCTTACATTAAAGGCAAGTGAAGTTTTGCTTTGCGGAATCTTATCACTTATTGTTATTGCATTTTTCATTCTGTTTTATAACAGGATTTTTGCAGTTACCTTCGATGAGTCCTTTATGGACGCATCCGGTCAATCATCCAAGGCATACAACTATGTGATTGCCATTATCACTTCGGTAATCATTGTTCTTGGAATGAACCTGGTGGGATCATTGCTGATTTCGGCGCTCATTGTTTTCCCTGCGCTGTCGGCCATGAGACTTATCAAGAGTTTTAAGGGGGTTGTAATTACCTCCGCAATTATTTCGGTTGTGTGTGCATTGCTTGGAATGCTTATATCCATTATCTTTTCCACACCTGTTGGCTCCACAATCGTTATGATGGATATAGCTGTTTTTGCCATATTCCATTTAATAGGTTTAATTAAAGGAAGATAGTATTATGAAGTTTAAAAGGTTTTGGGGAGGTTTGGTTACCGCAGTTATTGTGTTGGGGCTTTCGGCCTGCGGCGAAGAGGTAACCAATCCCGTAATAGAAGAAATAGCGGCCGAAAAGGAAGCCGAGGCTTTGGAGGAAGAGGTTACACCCACTCCGGAGATTTTGGATACGGTGGCAACACCTACTCCGGAAGCAGAAGAGCAGGTAAGTGATGAGCCTGATCCAACCGTAGACTATGACCTGACGGTTATGGGAAGTGATATGGTTTATGCCACGGTTTTTCAGCTGATGGTTAATCCTGAGGAATATGAAGGAAAGACTTTCAAAGTGTCAGGAACTTACGATGAGATGCTTTTTGAGGATACGGGAGTCACATATCACTTTGTGGTTATAGCAGATGCCATGGCATGTTGCTCACAGGGACTGGAGTTCCTTTGGGAGGATGAAGGGAAAGAGTATCCCCAGATTGGTCACGAGGTAACCTGCAAGGGGACTTTTGAGACCTACAAAGAAGAGGGCTCTGAGGAGCTTTTCTGCCACCTGAATAAGTGCAGCTAAAATTTTTTGAAAAAAATTTGATAAAAGGTATTGACAGGAATTGAATACCTGTATACAATCATACAATATAAAATACAAAACGCGAAAGCAAAGGCGCTTAGAGATTTTATCTCTAGGCGCCTCTTCTTTTGTCTTCGACAAAAGAAGAAACGGAGATGCGCACTCACGCGAGAGGAAGATGTTGCATAGATGCAACCGCGTTCGGCGCAGGAATTCCGCAAGCGTAATTCCATTAAATGTTTCTAAGGAGGATTAAAGAATGGAAACTGTTGAAACCAAAGTAAAGATTCCCGAATTATTTGGAAGTCTCGTATTCAATGACAAAGTGATGCGCGATAAGTTGCCCAAAGATGTTTACAAGGCACTTAAGAAGACCATCGATAATAATACACATTTGGAACTTGACGTAGCCAATTCGGTAGCAGTTGCAATGAAAGAGTGGGCTGTAGAAAACGGAGCCACACATTTCACACATTGGTTCCAACCCATGACAGGAACCACCGCTGAGAAACACGACAGCTTCATTAACCCCGTAGGTGACGGACAAGTAATTATGGATTTCGCCGGCAAGGAACTTGTTAAGGGCGAACCCGATGCATCAAGCTTCCCTTCAGGAGGACTGAGAGCTACCTTCGAGGCAAGAGGTTACACAGCATGGGATCCTACATCACCTGCGTTCATTAAAGATAAGACATTATACATTCCCACCGCGTTCTGCTCATACGGCGGTGAGGCTCTCGATAAGAAAACTCCCTTGTTAAGATCCATGGAGGCATTAAGTAAAGAAGCAACAAGACTTCTTAATCTCCTTGGAAATACGGATGTAACAGGTGTGGCAACAACAGTCGGACCTGAGCAGGAATATTTCCTTATTGATGAAAAGGATTACGCAAGGAGAAAGGATCTGATTTTCACAGGAAGAACACTTCTCGGTGCAATGCCTCCCAAAGGACAAGAGATGGAGGATCATTACTTCGGAGCACTGAAAGAAAGAGTTTCCGAGTACATGCACGATCTCGACACAGAACTTTGGAAACTTGGAATTCCTGCAAAGACCAAACACAACGAAGTTGCTCCCTGCCAGCATGAACTGGCACCCGTATTCGAGACATCAAACGTTGCAGTTGACCACAACCAATTGACAATGGAACTTATGAAACATGTGGCAAGAAAACATGGTCTTGTTTGTCTCCTTCATGAGAAACCTTTTGCAGGAATCAACGGTTCAGGTAAACACAACAACTGGTCAATTTCCACAAACACAGGAATTAACCTTCTTGAGCCCGGCAAATCCCCTGCAGAGAACACACAATTCCTTGTATTCCTTGCAGCAGTTATCAAAGCGGTTGATGATTATGCAGACCTCTTAAGACTTTCCGTTGCAAGCCCCGGAAACGATCACAGACTTGGAGCTAACGAAGCACCTCCGGCTGTTGTATCAATGTTCCTTGGCGATGAGCTTACAGCAGTGGTTGAGTCAATTGAGAAAGGTAAATTTTTCAAGAAGGGCGGCAAAGTTCAAATGGAAATGGGCGCAACAGTGCTTCCTCATTTCTTCAAGGACAACACCGACAGAAACCGTACATCACCCTTCGCATTCACAGGAAACAAATTCGAGTTCAGAATGCTCGGTTCTTCAATTTCAGTAGCAGGACCCAACGTAATTCTTAACACAGCAGTTGCAGAATCATTAAACCTCTTCTACGAGGAGCTTAAGGGCGTTTCCAAAACAAAACTTGAAGAAGCAGTTCACGAACTCGTTAAGAAGACACTTACAGCTCACAAGAGAATCATCTTCAACGGTGACGGTTATACAGACGCATGGCTTGAGGAGGCTAAGAAAAGAGGTCTTTACAACTTTAAGACCACCGTTGATTCCCTTCCTTGCTTCATAGCAAAGAAGAATGTAAAGCTCTTTACAAAGCATGGCATATTTACAGAGAGCGAGATTAATTCCAGATACGAGATTCTTCTTGAGAACTACGTTAAGACACTTCATATCGAAGCCAAGACTCTTGAAGATATGCTGGCACATCAATTCATGCCTGCAGTATCCGGTTACACCAAGACTCTGGCTGATACCATTACAGCCAAGAAAGCTGCAGTAAGTGCAGTTGCTTGCAAAGCTGAGGTTAAACAACTTGAGTCAATCAGCGCTTCTTACGACAAGCTCTATGCTCTTTACGAGAAACTTGTTAAAGATACCGCTAAAGCTGAGAAGGAGGCTGATGTACTTAAAGCAGCCAAGTTCTACAAAGACACCGTTATCAAAGATATGGATGACATCAGAACAGTAGCTGATGCCTTGGAAGAAATCGTACCCGAAGATGTTATTCCTTATCCTACATACGGAAAGATTTTGTTCTATATGTAATATAGGTGGAAAGCGGACGATGTGCAAAATGGGGACAGACCCCTAATTGCACATGAAACGTGCAATTAGGGGTCTGTCCCCATTCTGCACGTCGTCCGTGCACCCCCCTAGAAAAAATAATAGAGGAGAGATATTATTATGGAAGAAATTATGAGTTTAATCAGCTCCGAGGTCTACGGAGTCTGGTTCCTAATCGGAGCCGCATTGGTATTCTGGATGCAGGCCGGTTTCGCAATGGTAGAGTCCGGCTTCACAAGAGCTAAGAATGCCGGTAACATCATCATGAAAAACCTCATGGATTTCTGTATAGGAACCCTGGTATGGTTCTTATGTGGCGCATCACTTATGATGGCATCCGATGCAGGTGACATCGGCGGATTCATGGGACGCTTGAGCTTCAACGTATTCTCAAGCTACGGAGATTTTGATTATTCAAACTTCGTATTCAACCTGGTATTCTGTGCTACAACAGCAACCATCGTATCAGGTGCCATGGCTGAGAGAACAAAATTCTCAACCTATTGTATTTATTCAGCAATTATTTCAGCTGTAATCTACCCCATCGAAGCTCACTGGACATGGGGCAACGGTTTCCTCGCACAGTGGGGCTTCCACGATTACGCTGGTTCCAACTGTATCCACATGGTTGGTGGTATTGCAGCTTTAATCGGTGCCGCAATGCTTGGTCCCAGAATCGGCAAGTTCGAGAGAGACAAAGCAGGCAAGGTTAGCAAGATTAATGCTTTCCCCGGTCACAACTTAGTAATCGGTGCTCTCGGTGTTTTCATCCTCTGGCTTGGCTGGTATGGATTCAACGGAGCAGCAGCAACAGATCTTCCTACACTTGGATCTGTATTCCTTACAACAACAGTTGCTCCTGCAGTAGCTACCGTAACAACAATGCTTTTCACCTGGATTAAATATGGCAAACCCGATGTTTCAATGTGTCTCAACGCATCACTTGCAGGTCTTGTAGCAATTACAGCACCTTGTGACGTTACAGATTGCGCAGGTTCTGCTATAATAGGTGTCGTTGCCGGACTTTTGGTAGTATTCGGTGTTTGGTTCGTTGATAACGTATTACATGTAGACGATCCCGTTGGTGCAGTTGCTGTTCACATGATGAACGGTATCTGGGGTACAATCGCAGTTGGTCTTTTCGCTACAGAGAGTGCTCCCGGTTTTGCCTCAGCAGGAATTACCGAAGGACTTTTCTATGGCGGCGGTATTTCACAGTTAATCAAGCAGCTCGGTGGTATGGGCGTAACAATCGCCTGGACAGTTGTAACAATTACAATCGCATTCTTTGTTTTGAAGAAGACAATTGGTCTCCGCGTTTCCGAAGAGGAAGAGCTTATCGGTCTTGATGCTACAGAGCATGGTCTTCCTTCAGCATACGCAGGCTTCTCCATCATGGATATTTCAAACACCATGACAATGGAGATCAACGAGAATACTTCCCTTGGAAGCGATTCCTACGAGGAGGCAAGTGCAGCAAAGAAAGAAGCTGCAGTTCCCGTTATCAAAACTGTGGTGCCTAACGACAGCGGCATAAACAAGGTTGTTATCATTGCAAAGTTAAGCAGATTCGATGCTTTGAAGCATGCAATGAATGATCTCGGCGTAACAGGTATGACAATGACCCAGGTAATGGGTTGTGGTATCCAGAAGGGTGCCGGTGAGAAATACCGTGGAGTTGAGATGGATGCTACATTACTTCCCAAGGTTAAGGTTGAAGTGGTTGTAAGCAAGATTCCTGTAGATTCCGTAATCGAAGCCGCAAAGAAGGCTTTGTATACCGGACATATAGGAGACGGAAAGATATTTGTATATCCTGTTGAGAGGGTAGTCAAGATTCGAACAGGTGAAGAGAACTTTGATGCACTTCAGGATGTAGAATAAATAAAAAATATACCTTAAAAGGGCACGCGAGAGCGGGCCCTTAAGGTGCGTAAAGGAGTAGGTGCAATTGGGGCCTGTCCCCAACTGCACGTGGGTGAAAAATGAGCGAAAAAAGAAGGCTTGTGCTGGAGAGCGGCGAGATCTTTGAGGGATACGGCTTCGGCGCAGAGGGCGATAAGGTATTGGAATTGGTTTTCAACACCTCCATGGTTGGATATCAGGAAATTCTCTCCGATCCTTCATATACCGACCAGGCAGTGGTGATGACCTATCCCCTTATCGGAAATTACGGCATGAACAATGATGACTACGAGACTTTGAATCCATCCATCGGAGCCTTTGTGGTAAGGGAGTATAATGACTTGCCGTCGAATTTCAGAGCAGCAGATACTCTGGATACAGTTATGAAGCGTTATGACATTGCGGGAATCTACGGCGTGGATACCAGAGCCATAACGAGAATTATAAGAGACAAGGGCAGTATGAAATGCCTGATTACAACAAAGGAATCAGATGCCTCAGATTACAAAGCCATTATGGCAAAATCAGAGGTACCTCATGATGCGGTTAGCAGGGTAAGCACCAAAGAAGAGTTTGATTTTAAGGACTCGGAAAAGGGAGCTTTACATGTTGTTGCCATAGACTGCGGAATGAAAATGAACATTCCGAGATCTCTTAAAAAGAGAGATTTAAGGGTCACTATTGTTCCCTGGAACACCAATGCTTCAAAGATTGAAGAACTTAAGCCCGATGGAGTTTTTGTTTCAAACGGCCCGGGAGACCCCACGGATGTACCGGAGGTTATCGAAACCATAAGAACTCTTAAAGGCAAGTATCCCATCTTTGGAATATGTCTCGGGCACCAGATTCTATCGCTCGCATATGGTGCCAAAACTTATAAGCTTAAATTCGGACACAGGGGAGGAAACCACCCTGTGAAGAACATGTTAACGGACAAAATAGAAGTTACTTCTCAGAACCACTCATATGCTGTGGAACCTGACAGTATTAAGGGTACGGGTCTTGAGATAACACACATAAATTTGCTTGATGACACCGTGGAGGGTGTGAGATGTGAGAAAGATTACGCTTTTTCCGTGCAGTATCATCCGGAAAGCGCTCCGGGACCTCAGGATTCCGCTTATCTTTTTGACATATTTATCGATAACATGAAAGCTTTTAAGAAAGAGAGAAAATAAGAATGCCTAAACGTACTGATATAAACAAAATTCTTGTTATCGGCTCCGGTCCCATTGTAATCGGACAGGCTGCCGAGTTCGACTATGCAGGAACACAGGCTTGTCTTTCTCTCAGGGAAGAAGGCTATGAGGTTATTCTTTGTAACTCAAACCCTGCGACAATAATGACTGACAAGACCATTGCGGACAAGGTTTACATGGAGCCTTTAACCCTTGAATTTATCGCAAAGGTCATAAGAAAAGAAAGACCCGACGCAATTTTGCCGGGAATCGGCGGACAGACAGGTCTTAACCTTGCCATGCAGCTTGAAAGGAAGGGCATCTTAAAAGAGTGCGGCACTGAGCTACTTGGAACCGACGGCGACAGTATTGATAAAGCCGAGGACAGAGAGCGTTTCAAGGAGCTTTGCGAAAGCATCGGTGAGCCCGTGCTTCCTTCCGAGATAGTTGAGAGCATGGAAGCGGGCTTAAAGGCTGCCGAACACATCGGATACCCCATCGTAATCCGTCCTGCCTTCACTCTTGGCGGAACCGGCGGCGGTTTTGCCGATGACGAGGATGAGTTAAAGACCATCCTTAAAAACGCCTTATCCCTTTCACCCATTCACCAGGCTTTGGTTGAAAAGAGCGTAAAGGGTTACAAGGAAATCGAATATGAGGTAATGCGTGATGCCAACGATACGGCCATCACTATCTGTAACATGGAGAACCTGGATCCCGTTGGTATCCACACCGGTGACTCCATTGTTGTGGCGCCCTCACAGACTTTGACCAATAAAGAATATCACATGCTTCGTGATTCAGCCTTGAAGCTTATCAGAGCTTTGAAGGTGGAGGGCGGATGTAACGTTCAGTTTGCCCTTGATACGAAGTCCATGAATTACTATGTAATAGAGGTTAACCCCAGGGTTTCGAGATCCTCGGCTCTGGCATCAAAGGCCAGCGGCTACCCCATCGCAAGAGTTTCCGCAAAGATTGGCGTAGGCATGAGACTTGACGAGATTAAACTTGCCAACACCCTCGCCTGCTTTGAGCCTTCTCTTGACTATGTGGTCTGCAAGATGCCCCGTTTCCCCTTTGATAAGTTTACGGATGCAAGCAACGATCTGAACACCCAGATGAAGGCCACAGGCGAAACCATGAGCGTAGGCCGCTCCTTCCCTGAGGCACTTCTTAAAGCCATCAGATCCCTTGAAATCGGAGCAAGCCATCTTCACCTTGATAAGTTTGACGGAGAAGACAGTTCTGAGCTTCTTTCATACATTAAGGAGTCAAAAGACGACAGAATCTACGCTATAGCGGAGCTCTTAAGAAGAGGAGAAGCGGTGGAGACTATATGCTCCGCGTCCCTTATTGACGCCTTCTTCGTTAACGGCCTTAAAGACGTCGTTGACATGGAAAAGAAGCTTTCGGGTATTGCAGATATCACCAAGGACAAACAGGCTCTGTTTGAAGCTAAAAGAATGGGATTCTCGGACAGAGCAATCGGATTCTTTACGGGACATAACGAAGATGAAATAAGAGCGATAAGGAAGAAGCAGGGGATTTTGCCTGTTTATAAGATGATAGACAGCTGTGCTTCGGAGTTCTTAAGCTACATTCCTTATTTCTACTCAACATATGAAGATATAAATCACACCTACGATGAGTCGGTGGTAACGAATAAAAAGAAGGTAATTGTTCTCGGTTCCGGCCCCATCAGAATCGGTCAGGGCGTTGAGTTCGATTACTCCACCGTTCATGCCATCATGACCATTAAGGCCAAGGGTTACGAGGCCATTGTAATTAACAACAACCCTGAGACGGTTTCAACTGACTATACCATGTCCGACAAGCTCTACTTCGAGCCCCTTACGGTTGAAGATGTTATGAACATCATCGAAAAGGAGAAACCCGAGGGCGTTATCGTATCTTTGGGTGGTCAGACTGCGGTTAACCTTGCTGAGCCTTTGGCAGAAAGAGGAGTTAAGCTGATTGGAACCGACGCGGCGGCCATCGATAAGGCAGAGAACCGTGACAGCTTCGAGCACGTATTGAAGGAGCTCAAGATTCCTCAGCCCGAGGGTGTTGCAGTTACAAGCATTGAAGACGGCGTAAAGGCAGCTGAGAGAATCGGCTATCCTGTTTTGGTTCGCCCCAGCTTCGTTCTTGGTGGTCGTGCAATGCAGATTGTGGCAAAGGAAGCCGACATGCGTCACTACCTTCAGACAGCGGTAGAAGTGGACGAGGACAAGCCCGTACTTGTTGATAAATATATTAAGGGTAAGGAAGTCGAGATTGACGGAATCTGCGACGGATGCGACGTATTTATCCCCGGCGTTATGGAGCTGGTTGAAAGAACCGGTGTCCACTCCGGCGACTCCATGAGCATGTATCCTTCCGCAAGCATCAGCAAGAAGGTTAAGGAAACCATAGTTGACTATGCCGGTCGAATCGGCCTGGGCGTAGGAATTATCGGACTTTTCAACATACAGTTTATTGTGGATGACGATGACAACGTCTATATTATTGAGGCCAATCCAAGATCATCCCGTACCGTTCCTTTCATTTCCAAGGCTTCAGGTTACTGCCTGGCAGATATGGCGACTGAGGTAATGCTTGGAGGCGAGCTCTTCAAACTTATGGAGAAGTTTGACCCCGAGTGGAGAGTGGCAGACGGAATAAACAAGTTTGTGGACATCGGAGACGGAAAGAGACACCTTGTAATGTGTCCCAAGGTTCCTGACAGATTCTTTGTAAAAGCACCTGCATTCTCCTTCTCCAAATTAAAGGGAATGGATGCGTACCTTTCTCCCGAGATGAAGTCCACAGGTGAGGCCATCGGATACGACAGAACACTTCACAGAGCTTTATATAAGGCATTAATCGCCTCAGGAATCAAGCTTTCCAACTACGGAACGGTTATTGTTACTTTGGCGGATGAAGATAAGGAAGAATGCTTCCCTCTGGTTAAGAGATTCTACGACCTGGGCTTTAACATTGAAGCTACCATCGGTACCGCAGAGTTCTTAAAGGCTCGAGGTATTAAGACCAGGGTAAGAAGGAAACTTTCTGAGGGCAGCGATGAGATTTTGCAGTCCATCAGAGCAGGTTATGTAAGTTACGTAATTAACACCCGTGCAATCCTTTCAGGTGTTCATTACGAGGACGGCGTTGCCATCAGAAGATGCGCTACACAGAATAACGTAACCATATTCACATCACTTGATACCGTTAGAGTTTTGCTTGATGTTTTGGAGGAGGTAACAATCAGTGTCGATGCCATATGATGAGATGAAACTGGGGGAAGAGTGCGGTGTGTTCGGAATGTACGCCCCGGTGGGTGAAAACGTTGCCGACTCAATCTACTACGGATTATATGCCCTCCAGCACAGAGGCCAGGAGTCCTGCGGAATAGCCGTAAGCGACACGGAAGGACCTAAGGGCAACACAACCTGCTATAAGGATATGGGCCTTTTAAATGAGGCATTTTCATCGGAAAAACTGGAAAAGCTTAAGGGCAATATCGGCGTAGGCCATGTGCGTTATTCCACCACAGGAGCTTCCGTTCGTGAGAATGCACAGCCCTTGGTTATCAACTATGTAAAAGGCGTTCTGGGCCTTGCTCACAACGGAAACCTTATTAATGCCGAGGAACTCAGAGAGGAACTGGCATATACAGGTGCCATTTTCCAGACCACCATCGACTCAGAGGTTATCGCTTACATCATAGCCCGTGAGAGACTTAATTCCGCATCCGTTGAGGAAGCTGTCGGAAGATGCATGGACAGAATTAAGGGAGCATATTCCCTTGTAATCATGTCTCCCAGAAAACTTATCGGAGCAAGAGATCCTTACGGATTCAGACCTCTTTGTATAGGAGAGAGAGACGGGGCTTATATTTTCACATCCGAGTCCTGTTCCCTTGATACCATCGGAGCCAAGTACGTAAGAGACGTGGAACCCGGCGAAGTTGTTACCATTGACTCCGAAGGTCACATTAACTCCGACAGAACAAGATGCATCCCCGAATGCCAGAGGGGACGCTGCGTTTTCGAGTATATTTACTTCTCCCGTCCCGACAGTTATTTTGACGGAGTGAGCGTTTATAAATCTAGAATCCTTGCAGGAAAGTATCTTGCAGAGGATTCACCTGTGGAAGCTGATATCGTAACCGGCGTACCGGATTCGGGAATTCAGGCAGCCATCGGATACGCTCATGAATCAGGTATCCCCTACGGCCAGGCCTTCATTAAAAACTCCTATGTGGGAAGAACCTTCATTAAACCCGGACAGGAAGCAAGAGTAAGCTCGGTAAGAGTTAAACTGAATGCTTTAAGGGAAGTGGTTGAAGGTAAGAGAGTAGTCATGATTGACGACTCCATCGTAAGAGGAACCACCTCCGACAGAATCGTTCGCATGCTTCGCGAGGCAGGAGCCACAGAGGTTCACGTAAGGATCAGTTCACCGCCTTTCCTTCATCCCTGCTATTTCGGAACCGATGTACCCGGGGAAGATGAGCTTTTGGCCCATAACAGAAGCCTTGAGGAGATTCGCCGCATTATCGGGGCGGATTCGCTGGCGTATCTGGACGTATCCCGTCTTAAGGCCATCGCGGGAAATCTTCAAATTTGCACAGGCTGCTTCACAGGGAAGTATCCTGTAGACTAAAGCACTTAGGCTTGTTGGCCCCGGCATTTGCCGGGGCCTTACCATTTTACACGTTTTTAAAGCGCTTAACTCATTTATCGTGTCGAAATAATCTTTCATCGGCACGTATATCACAATATTTTTGGTTCTACGTGCCGCAAAAAAATAGTTCCGACACGTAATATTCTTGTAATGCCTATTTCCGTGTCTAATCAATTCAATCAAAGACACGATAATATTCAGAAGTCCATATTTGCGTGTCAAAACGCTATAACTTAGACACGCAAATGGGACTATCTTTGTTTCGTACGTGTCTCCCCTGAGAAAAGTTGACACGCAATATTTTGTTTTTAAACTGAAATCGTGTCGCTACATTATTCCTGCCATAGGAAGCTGTCCCCAATTGCACCAACTTGTGACTAAAAGACGGGGATTGATGTTTTACTAAGGCAGACTTTATCGAGCCGTCGGTACTTAGGTGCTGTATTGTGGCACCTTATGTACCGCTACGTGCGAGATATAAGTGCAAACGTGTCTGCCGTGTAAAACATCAATCCCCGTCTTTGGAAGTTACACAAAAAAAGTTCTTGACAAGAGTTGTACAAGTGTATACAATCATACATTATAAATATAAAATTGATTCCATGAAATGTAAGCAAGGGCGCTTTGGAGCTTCTCCAAAGTGCCCCTTTTTTGTGGAAAAAAAGGAGAAATACAATGTGCTCGATAATGGGTTTTTACGGAAGTTCAATCAGCGAAGAAGAGTTTGCTAAGCACTTTGCTGAGACAATCTCAAGAGGACCGGATGACACAAGAATCGAGAAGTTCGAAGGCGGAATGCTTGGCTTCGAGAGACTTTCAATCATGGGCCTTACACCGGAAGGAATGCAGCCTTTCAATTTGAATGGAAATAAGGTTGTATGTAACGGTGAAATCTACGGTTTCAGACCGATAAGAGAGAGACTTTCCGATAATTATAATTTTAAGAGCACTTCAGATTGCGAGATACTCTTACCTTTATATGAAGAGAAGGGTCTTGACATGTTTAAAGAACTTGATGCAGAGTTCGCATGCATCATCTACGACGCAAAGAAAAAGAGCCTGGTGGCAGCAAGAGATCCCATCGGAATCAGACCTTTGTTCTATGGATACACAAAAGTAAAGGGTGAAATCCTTTTTGCTTCAGAGGCAAAGAACCTGGTGGGACTTACAGATAAGATTTATCCCTTCCCTCCCGGATGCTACTACGCAGACGGAAACTTCTACTGCTACAGAGACATGACCGATGTCAAAGAGTATGTAACAGACAACATCGAGAGAGTGTGCAGAAACATCCACGACTTACTCGTTGAAGGAATAAAGAAAAGACTTGATGCAGATGCGCCTCTTGGCTTCCTTTTAAGCGGCGGATTGGACAGCTCACTTGTATGTGCTGTTTCCGCAAAGATATTAAGGAAACCTATTAAGACTTTTGCTATAGGAATGAGTACCGATGCAATCGATCTTAAGTATGCCAAAGAGGTAGCAGACTACATCGGGGCAGACCACACAGAAGTAATAATCACAAAGGAGGACGTATTAAATGCCCTTCCTGAGGTTATACATCTTCTTGGAACCTTTGATATCACAACAATAAGAGCAAGCATCGGAATGTACCTTGTGTGCAAGGCAATTCATGAGAAGACAAAAGTAAGAGTTATCATGACCGGTGAGATTTCGGATGAGCTCTTCGGATACAAATACACAGACTTCGCTCCTAACGCAGAGGAGTTCCAAAAGGAAGCAGCAAAGAGAATCAGAGAGCTTTACATGTACGACGTATTAAGAGCCGACAGATGTATCTCAGTTAACTCTCTTGAAGCAAGAGTTCCCTTCGGCGATCTTGCATTTGTTGATTATGTAATGAGCATCGATCCCGCAAAGAAGATGAACGTCTACAACAAAGGTAAATACCTTTTAAGACATGCTTTCGAAGGCGACTATTTACCCGAGGATATCTTAATGCGAGAGAAAGCTGCTTTTTCCGATGCAGTAGGACATTCAATGGTTAACTACTTAAAAGAGTATGCGGAAGGCCAGTACACCGATGCCGAGTTTGAGGCTAAAAGGAAAGTGTACACACATGCCACTCCTTTTACCAAAGAGTCCCTTTTATACAGAGAGATATTTGAGAAGTTTTATCCCGGACAGGGTGAAATGATAACAGATTTCTGGATGCCTAACAAAGAGTGGGAAGGTTGTAACGTTAACGATCCTTCCGCAAGGGTACTTTCAAACTACGGAGCAAGCGGGGTATAAGAATGGTTAAGTATGTATTTGTAACGGGCGGAGTTGTATCAGGCCTTGGAAAAGGTATTACGGCGGCATCGCTGGGAAGACTTTTAAAGGCCAGAGGGTATCACGTAAACATGCAAAAACTGGATCCATACATCAATATGGATCCCGGCACAATGAATCCCATTCAGCATGGTGAGGTCTATGTAACGGACGACGGAACCGAGACGGATTTGGACCTTGGCCACTATGAAAGATTCATCAATGAAAGTCTTAATCACAACAGTAACGTAACTACAGGAAAGATTTACTGGAGTGTATTAAACAAGGAAAGACACGGTGATTATGGCGGAGGTACCGTTCAGGTAATTCCCCACATCACCAACGAAATAAAGTCCCGCTTCTATAAGGAGCAGGATCCGAACGAGAAAACCATCTCAATTATCGAGATTGGCGGTACCGTCGGTGACATCGAAAGCCAGCCCTTTTTGGAGGCTTTAAGACAGTTCCAGGCTGAGGTTGGAAGAGAGAACGCAATTCTTATTCAGGTAACTCTGATTCCCTTCATTAAGGCTTCAGGGGAGATGAAAACCAAACCTACACAGATGTCCGTAAAGACCCTTCAGAGCATGGGACTTTGGCCGGACATTTTGGTATGTCGTTCGGATTATCCCATCGATGATGACATAAGAGGCAAGATAGCCCTTTTCTGTAATGTAAAAAAAGAGCACGTTCTCCAAAACCTCGATGCCAAGAGTTTATACGAAGTTCCGCTTATGATGGAAGAGGAGAAACTGGCCCAGGCGGTTTGTGATTGCTTAAAGCTTGATTGTCCCGAGCCTGACCTTTCCAAGTGGAAACAGATGGTATGGGATTTCGAGCATCCAGAGAAGAAAGTAAAGATTGCTTTGGTTGGAAAATATGTGGCACTTCACGATGCATACCTTAGTGTAGCCGAAGCTTTAAAGCACGGCGGAATCGCCAACAAAGCCGAAGTTGAAATTAAATGGATTGAATCCGAGGAACTGGAAGTTGAAGGTGCAGCCGAAAAGCTCTTATCAGACGTTGACGGCATTTTGGTTCCCGGAGGCTTCGGAAGCAGAGGAATAGAAGGAAAGATAGCTGCAGTCAAATATGCCAGGGAGAACAAGATTCCCTTCCTTGGTATTTGCCTTGGAATGCAGCTTGCAATAGTTGAGTTTTCAAGAAATGTACTAGGACTTAAGGAGGCATCGGGAATCGAGTTCAATCCCGACACTCCGGATCCTGTAATAGCTTTGATGCCTGAGCAGGAAGGAATTGAAGATATCGGCGGAACCTTAAGACTTGGAGCTTATCCTTGTGTACTTAAGGAAGGAACCAAAGCTTTTAAGCTTTATGGCAAAAAAGATATCTCCGAAAGACACAGACATCGTTATGAAGTAAACAACGACTACAGGGAAGCCTTTGAAGGTGCAGGAATGGTACTTTCCGGCATGTCCCCCGACGGAAGAATAGTTGAGATGATTGAGCTTAAAGATCATCCATATTTCGTTGGAACCCAGGCACATCCCGAATTCAAGTCAAGACCGGATGAACCCCATCCTTTATTTAAGGGCCTTATTGAGGCGGCGTTAAACAAATAATTGTAAAGGGAAGAAACTATGAACAATCAAGGATTATATGACCAATCTTTTGAACATGACAATTGCGGTATCGGTGCAATAATCGATATCAACGGAAAGAAAAGTCACAAACTTGTTTGTGATGCATTAAGTATTGTCGAGAACCTCGAACACAGAGCAGGTAAAGACGGCACAGGAGAAACAGGAGACGGTGTAGGAATTCTCACAGGAGTTCCTCACAAGCTTTTTTCTGATGAGTGTAAGAAAATGGGCATTACTCTCGGAGGCGAAAGAGAGTATGGTGTAGGAATGTTTTTCATGCCCGATGATGACCTTAAATGTGCAAGAGACAAAAAAATGTTTGAGGTTATCACATCAAAAGAAGGCCTGGAATTCCTTGGCTGGAGAAACGTTCCCATTAACGAATCGGTTCTCGGAAGCAAAGCACTCAGCTGCATGCCCCGCATTATTCAGGGATTCGTAAAGAGACCTGAGGGGATTGAGAACGATTTGGATTTTGACAGAAGATTATATGTTGTAAGAAGAATCTTCGAGCAAAGCACAGATACAGCTTATGTTGCATCCCTTTCCTGCAGAACAATCGTATATAAGGGTATGTTCCTTGTGGGACAGCTCAGGACCTTCTTCCTTGATTTAATGGATAAAAGATACGAGTCAAACGTATCCATGGTTCACTCAAGATTCTCAACAAACACCAACCCTTCATGGAAGCTTGCACACCCCAACAGAATGCTTGTGCACAACGGCGAGATCAACACCATCAAGGGTAACGTGGATAAGATGCTTGCCAGAGAAGAAACCATGGAAAGCAAGACCTTCTCAAAGGATGACATGACCCGTGTTCTTCCCGTTATCCCCAAGTTCGGTTCAGACTCCGCTATGCTTGATAACACTCTGGAATTCCTTATGATGAGTGGCATGGAGCTTCCTTTGGCTGCCATGATTCTTATTCCCGAGCCCTGGAGTCACAACGATACCATCTCAATGGAGAGAAGGGATTTTTACCAATACTACGCTACAATGATGGAGCCCTGGGACGGACCTGCGTCCATTCTTTTCTCAGACGGCGACGTTATGGGTGCTATCCTTGACCGTAACGGATTGAGACCCTCAAGATATTATGTGATGGATGACGGCAGACTGATTCTGGCGTCTGAAGTCGGTGTCCTTGATTTGGACGAGGCACACATCTTAAAGAAGGAAAGACTCCACCCCGGCAAGATGCTTGTGGTTGATATGAAAAAACACAAGATCTACGGAGATGAGGAGTTGAAGGAGCACTACGCTCTTGAGAAACCCTACGGCGAATGGCTTGACGGAAACATGCTTGAGTTAAAGAGCCTTAAAATTCCCAATATCAAGCCTGAAAGCTATGAGGGTGATGATTTAATCAAACTTCTTAAGGCTTTTGGTTATTCCTACGAGGAATGCAGAGAAAGCATTCTTAACATGGCTTTAAACGGTTCCGAGCAAATTGGTTCCATGGGAATAGATACTCCCCTTGCAGCATTATCAGGAGAGTACCAGCCTTTGTTTAACTACTTTAAACAGCTTTTTGCTCAGGTTACAAACCCGCCTATTGATGCGGACAGAGAGAAGATTGTTACTTCCACCAACGTTTATGTTGGTAAGAACGGTAACCTTCTTGAGAAGAAGGCTGAGAACTGTCATGTCCTTAAGATTCACAATCCCATTCTTACGGACCTTGACATGATTAAGATTAAGAAAATGAACAAGCCCGGATTCAAGGTATCCGAGGTTTCAACTGTTTACTATAAGAGCACTCCCATCGAAAGAGTTTTGGATCACCTTTTTGTTGAGGTGGACAAGGCTTACAAGGACGGCACAAACATCCTTGTTTTATCCGACAGAGGAGTGGATGAAAACAGAGTTGCCCTTCCTTCGCTTCTTGCGGTTGCGGCAGTGCATCAGCATCTGGTAAGAACCAAGAAATGTACAGCCATGTCTCTTATTTTAGAGTCAGGTGAGCCCAGAGAAGTACACCACTTTGCAACACTTCTTGGCTTTGGTGCCTGTGCGGTTAACCCTTACCTTGCTCATGCAACAATCGGACGTCTCATTGACGAAGGCAACTTAAACAAGGATTACTACGCAGCTGTTGAGGACTACGACCACGCAGTTTTAAAGGGCATCGTAAAGATTGCTTCAAAGATGGGTATTTCAACAATCCAGTCCTACATGGGCAGCAAGATCTTCGAGGCAGTGGGCGTTAACAAAGAAGTAATCGATACCTATTTCACCGGTACGGTTTCAAGAGTCGGCGGAATAGGTTTAAAGGATATTGCGGACAATACTGACAAACAGCATTCCAAGGCTTTCGACCCCCTTGGACTTGATACCACCATGACTCTTGACTCTGTGGGCCGCCACAAAATGCGCTCACAGGGCGAGAAGCACAGATACAACCCTCAGACCATCCACATGCTTCAGAGTGCGGTCAGAGAGGGTAATTACGAGAAGTTTAAGACCTACACCTCAATGGTTGACAAAGAGGAGACCGGTTATTTAAGAAGCCTTATGGATTTTGAATTCCCGGCAAAAGGCATCGATATCTCGGAAGTAGAAGACGAGAAGGAAATCGTAAAGAGATTCAAAACCGGTGCCATGAGCTACGGTTCAATTTCAGAGGAGGCTCACGAAGCCCTTGCCATTGCCATGAACCACTTAAAGGGTAAGTCAAACAGTGGTGAAGGCGGCGAGAGCGATGAAAGAATTGCATCCGCAGGAACAGACCATGACAGATCATCTGCAATCAAGCAGGTAGCCAGCGGCCGTTTCGGCGTTACCAGCAAATACCTTGTAAGCGCCAAGGAACTCCAGATTAAGATGGCTCAGGGAGCTAAGCCCGGTGAAGGCGGACATCTTCCCGCAGGAAAGGTTTATCCCTGGATTGCAAAAACCAGACACTCTACTCCCGGAGTAAGCCTTATATCACCTCCCCCTCATCATGATATATATTCGATTGAGGATCTGGCTCAGCTTATATTTGACCTTAAGTGTGCAAACAAGAATGCAAGAATTTCCGTTAAGCTTGTAAGTGAAGCAGGCGTAGGAACCGTTGCAGCAGGTGTTGCAAAGGCCGGAGCAAGAGTAATTCTTATTTCAGGTTACGACGGCGGTACAGGTGCCGCACCCATAAGCTCAATTCATAACGCAGGTCTTCCCTGGGAATTGGGCCTTGCAGAGACACATCAGACTCTGATTCAAAACGGCCTTAGAGACCGCGTAATCATAGAGACAGACGGTAAGTTAATGAGCGGAAGAGACGTGGCTATAGCAGCATGCTTAGGAGCTGAGGAATTCGGTTTTGCCACAGCACCTCTTGTAGCTTTGGGTTGCGTAATGATGAGAGTTTGTAACCTTGATACCTGTCCTATGGGCATCGCAACTCAGAACCCTGAGCTTAGAAAGCGTTTTGCAGGCAAGCCAGAGTACGTTGAGAACTTTATGCTTTTCATAGCAAGAGAGTTAAGAGAGTACATGGCAAAGCTTGGTGTAAGAACTCTTGATGAGCTGGTTGGCCGTGTGGACTTCCTAAAGGCAAAGGAGAACACAGGCGTTAAGCTCAGTCTTGATAAGATCCTTGCTCCTGTGGAAAGCTACAACAAGCCCGCAACAGATAATCTTTACGACTTTAAGCTTGAGACCACTCCCGATGAGAAGGTTCTTCTTGCGGATAAGAGCGTAATGGAGTCCATAAAGAAAGGAACCAAGTCAAAGGTTTCCATTGACATTAAAAACACAGACAGAGCCTTCGGTACACTTCTTGGTGCAGAAATCACGAGAAAGAATCCTGAGGGACTTAAAGAAGATACAATCGTTGTTAACTGTAAGGGAGCCGGCGGACAAAGCTTTGGTGCTTTCATTCCAAAGGGCCTTACATTAAATATCACAGGTGAAGCCAACGACTATCTCGGAAAGGGATTGTCAGGCGGTAAGATTACCGTATGTGCTCCCGATAATGCAGGTTACGAGCCTGAGGAGAACATAATCCTCGGTAACGTTGCTTTGTACGGAGCTACATCAGGTGAAGCCTATATTGCAGGTATGGCAGGCGAGAGATTCTGCGTAAGAAACTCCGGAGCGAAAGCCGTAGTTGAAGGCGTAGGCGAGCACGGATGCGAGTACATGACGGGTGGATGTGCGGTGGTAATCGGACCTACCGGAAAGAACTTCGCAGCCGGCATGAGCGGCGGTGTTGCATACGTACTTGATGAGGACAATCACTTATACAGAAACCTCAATAAGGAACTGGTTCTCATGGAGCAGGTGGAGAGCAAGGCTGATGTGGCCGAGCTTCAGGATATGTTAAAGAAGCACGTTAAGCACACCAAGTCCAAGAAGGCAACAAAGATTCTCGAGGAATTTGACGAGTATTTGCCTAAGTTTAAAAAGATTATACCTGCGGATTACAAGTCTTTGATGCACCTTATTCATACTTTTGAGGAGCAGGGTATGAACTCTGAAGAGGCAGCAATCGAAGCATTCAATGCCAGAGAAAAGGAGGGTAAGTAAGATGGGAAAACCCGGCGGATTTTTGGAATATGAAAGAGAAAACGATCTGACTGTAGCCCCCCTTGACCGTATTAAGAACTTTGACGAGTTCCACAAGAACCTGTCTCCTGAGAAGAGAAAAGCTCAGGCAGCCAGATGTATGGAGTGCGGCATACCTTTTTGTCAGGCAGGTGAGATGATAAGCGGCATGGCATCGGGATGTCCTTTGCACAACCTTGTGCCTGAGACCAACGACGCTTTGTACAGAGGAAACATTGCACAGGCCTTTGAGAGACTTTCTCTCACCCACAGTTTTCCTGAGTTTACATCAAGAGTTTGCCCCGCCCTTTGCGAGGCGGCTTGTACCTGTTCCGTAAACGGAGAGAGCGTCACCACCAAAGACAATGAGAAATACATAATTGAATATGCTTTTGAACACGGTTTGGTAAAAGCGAAAGTACCTACTGTTAGGACCGGCAAGAAAGTCGCTGTTATAGGAAGCGGTCCTTCCGGACTTGCGGCGGCAGCAGCCCTTAACGGGAGAGGACACAGCGTCACCGTATTCGAAAGAAACGACAGAGCAGGCGGACTTTTAAGATACGGTATCCCCAACATGAAGCTCGATAAGAGAGTCATCGACAGAAGGCTTAAGATTATGGAGGAATCCGGTATCGAGTTTAAGTATGGCTCTGATGTGGGAAAGAACGTAAAGGCTAAGGATTTACTTAAGGAGTACGATAGAGTTGTTCTTGCATGCGGAGCTTCCAATCCCAGAGATATTAACGCTCCCGGAAGAGATGCCTCAGGTATTTATTTTGCGGTTGATTTCTTAAAGGAAGTCAGCAAGAAACTTATGGATGAAAACTATGACGTGGAGAAACTCACAGAGTGCAAGACCATGTCATGGGGAAATCTTAAGGGCAAAAACGTAGTCATCATCGGCGGCGGTGATACAGGAAATGACTGCGTGGGAACTTCCATAAGACTTGGCGCAGGAAGTGTCATCCAGCTTGAGATGATGCCGGGGCCTCCCGTGTCAAGAACAGCGTCGAATCCCTGGCCCGAATGGCCCAAGGTATTAAAGACCGATTACGGCCAGGAAGAAGCAATTGCTGTTTTTGGCAGCGATCCAAGAATTTATCAGACTACGGTTACGGAGTTTGTAAAGGATAAGGCCGGCAAGCTTAAAGAGATTAAAACGGTCAAATTGGAGCCTCAAAAGGACCCTAAAACAGGTCGAATGAACATGGTACCTGTTAAGGGCAGCGAAGAGGTTATGAAGGCTGATTTGGTCCTTATTGCGGCAGGATTTTTAGGAAGCCAGGATTACGTGGTTAACGACTTTGGCGTAGAAAGAAATGCCAGAACCAACGTGGCAACCGAAGAAGGTGCTTATGCCACCAGCAAGGAGAAAGTTTTCGTGTGCGGTGATATGCACAGAGGCCAGTCTCTTGTGGTATGGGCAATAGCCGAAGGAAGAGCGGCAGCGAAGGCTGTTGATGAATCACTTATGGGATACAGCAATTTATAAAGGATATAATCATGCAAATCGAGTTTACCAAAATGCATGGATGCGGCAACGACTATGTTTACATAGACGGAAGCCGATTCCATATAGACAGTTTCTCAAAACCTCAATTTGTTCGAAGTGTCAGTGACAGGCATTTCGGAATCGGCTCGGATGGGGTTATCTTTATTAACCCCTCTGATATAGCCGATTTTGAGATGGAAATGTACAACGCTGACGGCAGCAGGTCTGAGATGTGCGGCAACGGAATAAGGTGCGTTGCAAAGTACGTTTACGACAAGGGGCTTTGGGACGAGGACGAAGTGGATATTGAAAGTTTCGGGAAGGTTAAACACATCATTCTCTTCATAAAGGATGATGAGGTTAAGACCGCAAGAGTCGACATGGGTGAGCCTATTCTTAATCCCGTGATGATTCCCGTTAATACTTCAATGCTTGATGACCCCACCGGCAATGTTATTATGAAACCTATTTTGGCCGGTGGAAAAGAGTACAAGATCACCTGCGTTTCCATGGGAAATCCTCACGGAATTATCTATGTTGATGATGTAGATAATCTGGAAATAGAAAAGGTCGGTCCGATACTTGAGAACGATCCGTTTTTTCCTAAGAGAGCAAACATCGAGTTCGTGCAAAACCTGGACAAAACTCATGTGAAAATGAGAGTCTGGGAAAGAGGCACCGGAGAGACCATGGCCTGCGGAACAGGCTGTTCGGCTTTGACGGTTGCCGGAGTTTTGAACGGTTTTTATGAGAGGAATACAGATGTTAATATAGAGGTCCTCGGGGGCGTAATTAAGGTTAATTACGCTAAGGACGGACATGTTTATATGACAGGTCCCGCCGAGATATCCTTTGAAGGAGTTTTGGAATGGCAAGAATAAATTCAAACTATCTTAAGTTACCCGGAAGCTATTTGTTCTCGGGAATCGCCAAAAAGGTGCAGGCATATAAGGAGGCCAACCCCGATGCAGACATTATCCGTCTTGGAATCGGTGATGTTACAAGACCCCTTACAGACAGTGTTTTAAATGCTCTTCACGATGCCACCGACGAGATGGGTAAGGAGGAAACCTTTAAGGGTTATGCTCCCGATCTGGGTTATGAGTTTTTGAGAAGTGCCATTGCTGAGAATGATTATGCCGCAAGAGGATGCGACATAGCTGCCGATGAAATCTTTGTTTCAGACGGCGCAAAATCCGATTGCGGAAACATTCAGGAAATATTTGATGTCAATAACAGGATTGCGGTTTGCGACCCTGTTTATCCCGTATATGTCGATTCCAACGTTATGGCCGGAAGAACCGGGGAGTATGTGGAGGCAACAGGTAAGTTTAAGAACGTGATTTACATGCCCTGCACAGTGGAGAATGGATTTGTTCCGGAGCTCCCCAAAGAAGTACCCGACATGATTTATCTTTGCTTCCCCAACAACCCTACAGGAGAAGTTATCACCAAGGACAGACTTCAGGTTTGGGTTGATTACGCATTGAAAAATAAAGCGGTAATTTTCTATGATTCCGCTTATGAAGCATATATTCGAGATGAAAATGTGCCTCACAGCATTTATGAGTGCGACGGGGCTAGAAAGTGTGCCATCGAGTTCAGATCCTTCTCAAAGACGGCAGGTTTCACAGGGTTAAGACTGGGATACACTGTAGTACCTAAGGATTTGGAGATTGACGGTGTTAAGCTTCATTCATTGTGGGCAAGAAGACACGGCACCAAGTTTAACGGAGCTCCTTACATTGTGCAAAGAGCCGGAGAGGCCATCTACACAGATGAAGGAAAGCGTGAAGTCAGAGCCCTGGTGGACTACTACATGAATAACGCGTCTGTAATCTACAACGGATTAAAGGATGCAGGCTACGAAGTTTACGGTGGCAAAAATGCCCCCTACATGTGGCTTCGTACTCCCGATGATATGTTAAGCTGGGAATTCTTTGACTATCTTTTAGGCAAAGCTCAGGTTGTGGGTACTCCCGGCGTAGGCTTCGGTCCCTGTGGAGAGCATTTCTTCCGTCTTACCGCATTTGGAAATGCAGACAGGACCAAAGAAGCGGTAGAGCGTATCGTGAAGCTGTGATATAATGTTCTCTGTAGCTTTAAAATAAAGAAACGGAGAACAAAGATATGTTAGTAGCTGTACTTTTATTCATTCTTGGATTTGTTCTGCTTATAAAGGGTGGCGACTGGTTCGTAGACGGAGCCACCGGAATTGCACACAGATTTCATGTACCTGAATTATTAATAGGAGCAACAGTTGTCTCAATAGGAACGACTCTTCCTGAGGTAATGGTTTCGGCCACCAGCGCTGTCAGCGGACACGGTCAGATTGCTTACGGTAATGCAATCGGATCGGTTATTTGTAACACAGCACTGATTGCGGCTTTGACAATAGCCATTAAACCTGCCCCGGTGGATAAGAAGTCCTTCAAGACTCCTGTGCTCTTTTTCTTTTTGTCTGCGGCATTCTATCTTTTCAATGCCTATGTACTCGGAGAGTTCACCAGATTATCGGGAGCCATTCTTCTCGCAATCTTCGTGGTTTACATTGCCCTTCAGGTCAGAAATGCCATTAAGCATCCCGAGGCAGTACCCGTAGAGCCTGAAGAAGGAGAGGAGGAGCAGAAGAAGGAGAATCCCTTCTGGAAGGATGTTGTACTTCTGATTGTTGGCGCTGCATTAATTGCGGTCGGCGCAGATTTGCTTGTTGACAACGGTACCATCATCGCAACAGAGCTTGGTGTTCCCGAGTCAGTAATTGCACTTACTTTTGTAGCCCTGGGAACCTCACTTCCTGAGCTTGTTACAGCCATCACTGCTTTGGTAAAAGGTCATGGTGCACTTTCTTTAGGAAATGTTGTGGGCGCCAATATGTTTAACCTTGTATTGGTCAGCGGCCTGTCAATTCTTTTGCAGCCCTTTAACCTTCCTGTGGAGAAAACCATTAACGGCATGAATGCCAGCCTGGTGGTAGACATTCCTGTAATGATGTTTGTAATGCTTTTCCTTACTGTGCCCGCACTTATCAAAGGAAAACTTTCCCGCTATCAGGGTATTATTCTTTTAGTTGTGTATGCCGCTTTCTGCACATTCCAGTTTGTGGCCTAAATTTGTATTGATTAGGAGTTACCATGTTTAAACCTGAAATAAATGAGATTAAAAAGCGCTTCACACAGTCCAAGTGCGCAATCGACAGAATCTGCGGCTGCTATGTGGATGCGGAGAAGAATAAAAAGATGGTATTTAAGGAGCCCTTCCTTACATTACCTGAAGAAGACATTTTCAAGTACTTCGAGATTTTCAGAAAGGCCCTTTCAGGCACCATCGGAAAGAACCTTGTAAATCTGGAGTTTCCCCTTGCTTCAGAGGAAGAGGGCGGCACTCAGAACACCTTATTGAAACTTCGAAACAGCAAGCTCAACGATGAGGAGCAACTTGAGAAGTTCTACGATAAGATAATTGATTCCTACAATTACACGGGAAATTACCTCATTCTTTTGATTCATGATAATTATGATATTCCCATGAAGACTACTGACGGAATAGAGGTTGAGGACGGTTCTGATGAGGTTTATGAGTACATTATGACCTGCATCTGCCCCGTAAACCTTTCCAAGCCCGGCCTTTCATATTTCCAGGAATCCAATTCCTTTGCCAACAGAATCAGAGACTGGGTTGTTGATATGCCTGAGTTTGCATTTGTTTTCCCTGCTTTCAACGACAGGGCAAGCGACATTCACAGCACCCTTTTCTATACAAAAGATGCAGCTGATTTTCACGAGGAGCTTACAGATATGCTCTTTGGAGGAACCCTTCCCCTTACGGCCAAGATTCAGAAGGAAACCTTCCAGACCATCATTGAGGAAACCCTTGGTGAGGACTGTGAGTATGAGGTGGTTAAGAACATCCACGAGAACATCCTTGAGATGATCGAGGAGCATGCGGAGGAGGTTGAGCCCTTAAGCCTTGGCAAGCAGGAGATGAAGCGTCTCTTTGAGTCATCGGGCGTAAAGGAAGAGAAGCTCAGTGACTTTGAGGATTACTACGATGCTGCAGCCGGTAAGGACATGAGCCTTCAGGTCAGCAACGTGTATAACAAGAAAGCCTTTGAGGTAAAAACACCTGATATCCAAATTAAAGTTAACCCCGAGAGACTGGATTTAATCACAACTAAAGAGGTTGACGGCAGAAATTGCATAGTGATTGAGATTAATGATTCCGTAGAGGTCAATGGAATTCCTGTCAGATAATTCAGAAAAATCTTGTTTAAAGTGCCGATTGCAACCGCAATCGGCTTACTTTATAATTAATTTCATGAAAAGGAGGTGCTTATGCGTTACGGTAAATTCCTTAAAAAGCACGGAACTATAGGCTTTGTAGCCCCTTCATACGGTGCCTGCGGTGAGCCTTATGCTTCAGCTTTTGACAAGGCTTTGGAGAAGTTCATGGCCTTGGAATATGACGTTAAAGTAGGTCCCAATTGCCGCAAGAACGACGGAATCGGAATAAGCACCAAACCTGAAGACTGTGGTGCGGAAGTAAATGCAGCAATGGCTGACCCTGACATCGATGTTGTTATGTCAGTGGCCGGCGGTGAATTGATGTGTGAAATTCTGGCATACATGGATTTCTGGAATATTGCGGCCAGAGAACCAAAGTGGTACATGGGCTTTTCAGACAACACCAATCTGACTTTCCTTTTGCCCACTCTTTGCGATACAGCAGCAATCTATGGACCCAATGCGGGTTCCTTCGGCCAGGATCCCTGGCATGAGAGTATTAAGGATGCCCTTAAGGTTTTGACCGGCGAGAAATTAACCGCTCACAACTACGCCAAATGGGAAAAGGAATCCTTAAAAACCGCAGAGAATCCTTATGCCACAATAAATGATACCGAGCCCGTTATTATGAAGGTTTACGAGAAGGGAGCCTACAAGGATCCTTTCAAGAAAACATCATTCAGCGGAAGACTTTTAGGCGGATGCCTTGATGTGCTTACCAATATCGTCGGAACCAAATACGACGGTATGGCTGCTTTTAACAAGAGATATGAAAGCGACGGAATCGTTTGGTTTCTTGAGTCCTGCGACCTTAATCCATATGATGTAAGACGTGCCCTCTGGCACCTTCATTCCGCAGGATGGTTTAACACAGCCAAGGGATTTTTGATCGGACGACCTTTACATTACGGTGAGGAAATGCCTGATCTTGACATGTATGAGGCTGTAACGGGAATACTCGGAAGATATAATGTCCCGATTATAATGGACTGTGATATCGGTCACAATTCTCCTATGATGACGCTTATTACGGGGTGTAAAGCAGGCGTCAATTTCCTGGAGAACGAGCTGAGCATCACACAACATTTAGAAGAATAGAAATAATAAATGAAGGGGTAATTTGAAAAATGCATAATGTATTGTTTGTAGCAAGCGAGGGAGTTCCTTTCATCAAGACCGGAGGTCTGGCAGACGTTGTGGGCGCACTGCCGAAGTATATCGACAAGCGCTACTATGATGTGAGAGTTGTACTTCCCAAGTACACCTGCATGAAGAAGGAAGAGGCTGACAAGCTTAAATACCTTTCCAACTTCTATGTAAACATCAATAACCATGACGAGTATGTAGGCATTTTCGAAGCGGTCGAAGAAGGGGTGCATTACTACTTTATTGACAATGAGCATTATTTCAGCGGCTACGGGCCTTACGGAAATGATGTTGTATTTGAAATTGAGAAGTTTGCATTTTTCTGTAAAGCAGCACTTTCGATTTTGCCGGTTATAGATTTCAGACCGGAAATCATTCATTGCCATGACTGGCAGACGGGTCTTATTCCCGTTTATCTCAAGGAAAGATTCCAAGGGGGAGAATTCTATCGAGGAATCAAATCCATAATGACAATTCATAACCTTAAGTTCCAGGGCGTATGGGATTTAAAGACCGTGCAAAGAATCACAGGTCTTCCGGATTATTACTTTACTCCCGACAAGCTTGAGCATTATAAGGACGGCAACCTTTTAAAGGGCGGCCTTGTGTTTGCTGATGCCATAACTACCGTCAGCAAGAGCTATGCGGAGGAGATTAAGACCGAGTTTTACGGTGAGAATCTCTATGGAATTTTAAGAGCCCGTTCTAACGACCTTCGCGGTATCGTAAACGGACTCGACTATGATATTTTCAATCCTGAAACGGATAAATATATTACAGATAATTACAACGCCATCAACTTCCGCAAGGAGAAGATTAAGAACAAGAGAGCATTGCAAAAACAGCTGAATCTCCCTGTGGACGACAAAGTCATGATGATTGGTATCGTTTCAAGACTCACAGACCAGAAGGGCTTTGACCTCATTTCTTATCTTCTTGATGAGATTTGTCAGGATCATCTTCAGATTGTGGTTCTCGGAACAGGTGAGGACAGGTATGAGAACATGTTCAGACATTTTGCCTGGAAGTATCCGGACAAGATATCTGCCAACATTTATTATTCTGAGGAGCTTTCCCACAGGATTTATGCTTCAAGTGATGCGTTCTTAGTGCCTTCACTTTTCGAGCCCTGCGGATTAAGCCAGCTTATGGCTCTTCGCTACGGCACATTGCCTATTGTACGTGAGACAGGCGGCCTTAAGGATACGGTTGAACCTTACAACAGATTCGAGAATACCGGAACCGGCTTCTCCTTTGCAAACTACAATGCCCATGAGATGATGGCCTGCATCAGATATGCCGAGCAGATTTACTATGATAAGAAGCGTGAGTGGAACAAGATGATTGACAGAGCCATGGCCGCTGATTTCTCATGGAAGGAATCCGCAAAGCATTACCAGGATATGTACGATTGGCTCATTGGCTAATCAGGGGATATAGATGAAGGGATAAGAAAACATGGAATGGCAGTGGGAAGAAGGAAGCTATCTTTACGGGAAACTTCCTCATTATGACACGAAGAAAACCTTCGATGCTGTGTGTCGGGAGATACAGCGTTTTTACCAGGGAAAGGATTCCATAAAGGCCTTAAAAAGAAAGATCAGGTGGACAGGAAAGAATATTATTCTTGAGATAGCGTTTGGGACTTCACACTCTAATTTGCGAGAGCAGTTTGTGGGCTTTGAGATAATAAGTTGCACATGGGCCATTGATAAAAGCGATATGAACAGAAATGGATATTTGCCTTTTAAGCATTGGAGCGATTTCCATTACAAAAAGAATTTCAATGTGGTAAAAATGAATCCGTTTTTGTTCAGTGACCTGATTGCCGCCATTGAAGAGAGGATTAGCTTCGCCAAGTACATGGATACACCCGAGGGTTTCATCGAGCACATAAATGACTATCCCATGACCCCGCGCTATCGGGTTACGGATGAGCCTAACGTGAAGGTGCATTATGAGAGGATGAAGAAGCTTCTGGAAGCGGAGAAGGAATAAATGAAGAAAAAAAGAACCAGTGTCTGGACAATAATCTTACTTATATCTCTGATCATATTGGTGGTTATGAGTCTTGTCAGCAATGCATTGGAGATAGGAGAGAGACTCCGTGGAGCCCACGTGTTTCTTGAGATTGCCTTCTATGTCCTGATTGCTGTTGTTGTGCTGGGAGGAATAGTATATCCACTTGTTGGAGTTTTCTTCGCACCTATTTTCTCGTTAGAAAAGCTTCATAATGCCGATGGAAGTGCCAGAAAGAAATGGTGCAAAAGACTTGTCAACAATTTGCTTGAAAATGTTGAGTTGACACCGGAAGAACAGGAGCAGGTTAAAGGATATTTAAAACTCGAAGATGAAACGGATGACAAGCTGATTGAATTCTTCGACAGGAAGATTACTCCTGAACTTAATAAAGAAATATATGATACTGCAAAGAAGATTTTCATTATCACTGCAGTATCTCAGAATTCAGTTTACGACATGCTTGGTATGGCATCAGCGAACTTTACTCTTATTAAGAGAATTACTGAGATTTGTGGGTTCAGACCCAGCAATGCCCAGGTCTTCAGACTTTATGTAAGAGTATTCGCCATGACTTTGTTGGCCGGAAATCTTGAAGATATGAATATCGAAGAGCTTATACCCATGGCAACGGAGGGAGCGCTTGGTAAAGCTCTTGGTATTGTCGCAGCTTCAGCAACCCAGGGTGCAATCAATGCACTGACAACACTTCGCATGGCATCCATTGCGAAGAACTATCTTCTCAATGCGGATGTTTCTCAAACAAGAAAGGAACTTCGCAAGAAATCCTATGCCGAAGCCTTCAGCATTCTGAAGAGCATTTTGAAGCAGGGTATGGAAGAGAAGGTTAAGAATCCTGTTAAGAGTTTCTTTGGAAGAAAGAAGGATGAGTCTCCAGAGGGAGAAGTGTAGATATAACGACAACTTGGAGTCTTTGGTTCCTTTAAATTAGTGAGATTTGCTTTATGAGCGGATAATGGCAGCACTTGGCTGACATTATCCGCCTTATTTTTGCCTTTTGGAGGGGTGTGGGCGGATAAAAATGACGAAAAAGCGATTTTATTATGCTTTTCGGCGGCGCAGAGGTTAAAAGAAGCGACAAAAGAGGCAAATGGACGGGAAAAAGCCCTGCGCGCCGCCGGGGAAATATAAAATTTCCATAAACTTTCAAAAATCTATTTACCTATCGGGCGAATGGGTGTATAATCCACTCGTCATACTTAATGACAGTCGTCGTTTTAACCAACAGAAATGGAGTAAATAGATATGAGCAACACATTATTACAAGTTAAGGACCTGCATGTGGGAGTGCAGGACAAGGAAATATTAAATGGGGTTAACCTGGAGATTCCTGAAGGCGAAACCCATGTACTTATGGGTCCTAACGGAACAGGTAAATCTACCTTGGGATATGCTCTCATTGGCCATCCGAAGTATGAAGTGACCGAAGGGAGCATAGTTTTTAATGGTGAAGATATCACCGAGGACGGAGCAGATGAGAGAGCCAAGAAGGGCCTCTTCTTATCATTCCAGAATCCTTTAGAGGTTCCCGGGGTTTCCCTATCTGCATTTATAAAGAGTGCCCTTGAGCAGATAAAGGGCGAGAGAGTTAAGGCCTGGGATTTTAAAAAGAAACTTCATGCCACCATGGATGTGCTTGACATGGATTATGGGTATGCCGAAAGAGATTTAAATGTAGGATTCTCCGGCGGTGAGAAGAAGAAAGCTGAGATTCTTCAGCTTCTTATGTTAGAGCCCAAGTTTGCAATTCTTGATGAGACGGATTCGGGACTTGATGTTGATGCGGTAAGAACCGTATCTGCCGGAATAGATGAGTACAAAAAGCGCACAGGCGGAACCCTTCTTATCATCACACACTCTGCTAGAATCCTTGAGTCCCTTGAGGTAGATAAGGTTCATGTCATGATTGAAGGCAAGATTGCCAAAGATGGCGGAAGAGATCTTGTGGACGAGATTAATGACAAGGGCTTTGAAGAGAAAGAATGAGGTGCCTTCCATGAAAGAGAAAACATATGTAGAAGACATCGACAGAAGCCTCTATGATTTCAGAAACGAAGATAAGGACTCCTTCAGACTTGAAGAAGGCCTTACCGAAGAAATAGTCCTTAAGATTTCTGAGGAGAAGAATGATCCGGATTGGGTAAGAGATTTAAGACTTGAATCCCTTAGGATGTACAACCAGCTGGGACTTCCGGACTGGGGTCCGTCCCTTGCGGATCTGGATATGAACCATATATCCACTTATGTAAGAAAGAACGCCAAGCTTGCGGACAACTGGGATGATGTTCCCGCGGAAGTAAAGGATACTTTCGAGAAACTTGGAATTCCTCAGGCAGAGAGAAAGTCTCTTGCAGGCGTGGGAGCCCAGTACGACTCCGAACTTGTTTACCACAACATGAAAGAAGACGTGGCAAAACAGGGCGTGGTTTACACCGATATAGAGAGTGCTCTCAGAAGCGAATATGCGGATATGGTTAAAGAGCACATGATGAAGCTTCTTAAACCAAGTGACCATAAATTCCTGGCTCTTCACGGGGCAGTATGGTCAGGAGGTTCCTTTGTATATGTTCCCAAGGGAGTAAAGGTGGAGGTGCCTCTTCAGTCCTATTTCAGACTTAATGCAAAGGGCGCCGGCCAGTTTGAGCACACACTTATCATCGTAGATGAGGGCGCGGACCTTCATTTCATCGAAGGATGTTCTGCCCCTAAATATAATGTTGCAAACCTTCACGTGGGCAGCGTTGAATTGTTCGTTGGCAAAAACGCAAGACTTCGTTACTCTACAATTGAGAACTGGTCAAAGAACATTTACAACCTTAACTCAAAGCGTGCTCTGGTGGAAGAAGGCGGCAAAATCGAGTGGGTTACCGGCTCCTTCGGTTCTCACATTTCATACCTCTATCCCATGAGCATCTTAAAGGGAAGAGGAGCGAAAACAGAATTTACAGGTATATCCTTTGCAAACGAGGGTCAGAATCTTGATACCGGTGCAAAGGTTGTTCAGCTTGCTCCCGAGACAAGCTCGGTTATGAGCACCAAGTCCATTTCCAAAGGAGGCGGAGTCTGCACCTTCAGAAGCTTTGTAAAAATCGGAAAAGACGCGGTAAACAGCAAGTCGGCTGTATCCTGCGAATCCCTGATGCTTGATTCAAAGTCCCGCTCAGATACGATTCCCGCCATGGATATTCGTACACCTTATGCGGACATCGGACATGAAGCTCAGATTGGCAAAATCAGTGACGAGGCCGTGTTCTATCTTATGAGCAGGGGCCTTTCCGAGGAGGAGGCAAAGACACTTATTGTCAGCGGGTTTGCCGACAATGTAACAAAGGAATTGCCTCTTGAATATGCAATTGAAATGAACAACCTTATAAGACTTGAGATGAAAGGAAGTATCGGATAATGAAGATAAACAAATTACCTGTGAGAACCTTTAATCATATCGGACTGAATGAGGTCACATTGGATTATGATCCCGGTACTTATGAGGATATCAATTTCTCTGAAAACGGTGTTCTGAATTTAAGTGGTCGCAGGGACGCAAGTGTAAAAATAGATGTAAAAGAAAACGAAAGTCTCTCGGTTATTATGAACTATGATGCCCAGGGTACTTTAAACGTTAATACCGAAGTGAACATTGCCAAAAACGGCAAGCTTAAACTAATCCAGATTGACTCTTCACAGGAAGGTAACAGACTGGTTAATGAAGTCAGTGCCAACGTGGCAGAGGATGCAGATCTTAATCTGATTCAGATTCTCCCGGGAAGAGGAGATGTATACACCGGAGCGGTAGCGGAGCTTAACGGAAACAGAAGCAAGTGCAATATGGACGTTGCATACCTTACCAGAAAAACCCAGACAACGGACATGAACTATGTGGCAAACCACAGAGGCAAAGAAACCTTAAGCGATATTCTGGCCAATGGAGTTTTAAAGGATGAAGGGAAAAAGAACTTCAGAGCAACCATTGACTTTAAAACCGGCTGTGCCGGCTCCAAAGGAGAGGAAAACGAGCACGCACTGCTTTTAAGCGAAGGCGTAATAAACGGCAGCATTCCTTTGATCCTTTGTACCGAGGAGGATGTGGAAGGAGCACATGGCTGTCAGATCGGAAGCCTTTCCGAGGAAACTCTGTTTTACTTTAACTCCCGCGGAATCGACAAGAGCGAAGCGGAGAAGATAATATCCTACGGCAATTTCTCAAGACTTATAAGAGAAATAGAGGATGATGAAATCAGAGAAGCAACAGATAGAAAGGTGTTGGAGGTTCTTTAATGGACGGGAAACTTTACAGGGCTGATTTCCCTATTTTTCAAATTGAAAAATCTATGTATCTGGACAATGCGGCAACATCCCAAAAGCCTCAGTGTGTCATTGATGCCGAATACGATTTTTACAAATCCATGAATGCCAATCCCTTGCGAGGCTTTTACCCCTTAAGCGTGAAGGCTACGGAAGCATACGAGGAAGCAAGAAGCAAGGTTAAGGGCTTTATTAATGCTGCTTCGGAAAAGGAAATTATATTTACCAGAAATACCACCGAGAGTATAAATCTCATAGCTTACAGCTACGGATTGATCAATCTTTGCAGGGGAGACGAGATAGTTGTTTCCATTACGGAACACCACTCAAATCTGCTTCCCTGGAGAATGGTTGCTAACAGAACCGGTGCCAAAATCAAATACCTTTATCCGAATCAAAACGGGGAGTTTGATATAAAGAGCATAGATGAGGCAATCACCGAGAAAACAAAGATAGTTGCCATGGGACAGGTCTCAAATGTTTTGGGAAGTCTCAATCCTGTGGAGTATGTCATAAAGAAAGCTCATGAGGTTGGGGCTGTGGCGGTTATAGATGCCGCCCAGTCCGCACCTCATATGCCTATTGATGTGCAAAAGATGAATCCCGATTTCCTTGCTTTTTCCGGACATAAAATGTTTGGTCCCATGGGAATCGGTGTCCTTTACGGAAAGAAGGAACTTTTGGAAAAAATGCCCCCCTTCATGGAGGGAGGAGAGATGGTTGATATCGTAAGATTCGACTATACCAAGTATTCGGAGCTTCCCCACAAGTTTGAGGCGGGAACCGTTAATGCCGGAGGAGCTGTTGCCCTGGGAGCGGCAATTGACTATATAGGCAAGGTTGGTTTTGATGTAATGTCTCAGATTGAGGAGAGCCTTACTAAGCGTGCTTTTGAGGGAATGAAAAATATACCTCATCTCAATATTTTGGGAGCTGACAATGCGGAAGGCCACCACGGGATTATAAGCTTCACAATTGATGACGTTCATCCCCATGATGTTTCCGCCATATTGGAAGCTGACGGAATCGATGTGAGAGCAGGACACCACTGTGCAGGTCCTTTGCTTGAGTACCTGGGTGTTAATTCAGCCACCAGATTAAGCCTCATGTTTTATAACACCGAAGAGGAGATAGACGCATTTATTAAAAGCCTCTCTTCAATAAGAGAGAAAATGGGATTCAAAGATTGAAAAGGATGAAAAATGGAAAGCAGAAGCTTTTATAACGAAATACTTACAGAGCATAATATAAGACCTTATTACAAGCATGACATAGTGAATCCGGATTATACTCTGGAAGGTGTGAATCCTAACTGCGGGGATGACATTTTCATAAAGCTTAAGTGCGATGGAGATGTTATAACCGATGCCGCATTTACAGGGGACGGCTGCGCCGTTTCACAGGCCAGTGCGGATATTATGATGGGCCTTATTATCGGCAAAAAAAAGGATGAGGCCTTACACCTTGCGGATGTGTTTATCAGAATGATCAAAGGTGAGGCTTCGGAAGAGGAAATAGACTCCCTTGAGGAGGCTTCAGCCTTAAGAGATATTTCACATATGCCTGCCAGAGTAAAATGTGCGGTTCTCGGATGGCATACTCTCGAGGAATTATTGGGAGACAATTTGCCTCAAAGGTGATAGAATGCCTAATGTAGGTATTTTGTATGAACGATAAAAAACGAGGCAACAATTTCATAGTTCAGGCGGGAATTCTTGCGGCTGCTGGAATAGTATCCAGAATCATCGGACTTTTGTACAGAAGTCCCCTCACCAGCATTATCGGTGATGAAGGTAACGGATATTACGGGGCCGCCTATTATTGGTACACCATAATTCTTTTGGTGGCTTCATACAGTATCCCCTCTGCAATTTCCAAAGTTATATCTCAGAAACTTGCCCTTAAAGAGTACAGAAATGCTCACAGGGTTTTTAAGTGTGCCTTCGTTTATGTAATAGTTGTGGGTGGACTGGCTGCAGTTCTTTGTGCTGTTTTTGCTCCACACATTGTGGATGGAGAAGAGGCGGCAAAGGTACTGAGAGTTTTTGCTCCCACAATTTTCTTTTCCGGAATTCTCGGAGTCTTAAGAGGTTATTTCCAGGCTCATAAATCCATGATCCAGACTTCTGTGTCTCAGATACTTGAGCAGATTTTAAATGCCCTAGTAAGTATCGGAGCCGCATATCTTCTTATCAATGTGATGATGGGAAGCATGATGATTTACGAGAATCCCCAGACGGAAAGTGAGATTGCCTACAACACCGAGAGAGCCACATACGGTGCAATGGGTTCAGCTCTCGGAACCGGTGCGGGTGTTTTGATAGCCTTATTTTTCATGGCTATGATTTATATCTTAAACAGAAGAATGTTTAAGAGAAGAGTGGAGAGGGACAGAACTCCCATTGATGATTCCTACGGAGAAATCTTTAAACTTCTTTTGTCGGTGGTAACACCATTTATTTTAAGTACGGCTATTTACAACCTTTCACCCGTAGTAAACCAGAAAATATTTATAACCATAATGACGGAGTTAAAGGGAATCAGCTCTGCGGATGCCTATTCTCTTTACGGAATCTATTCCGGCAAGCCCATAGTTATTTCAAATATTCCCATAGCCATTGCATCTGCTTTTGCCTCGGCATTAATCCCCGGGGTTTCGGGCTCTTTTGCAAAAAAGGACTATGACGCCACAAGAAGAAGCGTAAGCCTTGCAATCAAATGTACCATGCTGGTTGCCATACCTTCCGCAGTGGGCCTTGGAGTTTTGGCCAAACCTGTAACCAGGGTTTTATTCCCCCAGGTTGCATCCCTTGATGTTGCAGCAAGCCTTCTTATGGTACTGGCTGTTTCGGTTGTTTTCTATTCAATATCAACCATGACAAACGCAATCTTACAGGGAATCGGAAAAGTGAATATACCGGTAATCAATTCCGCTGTTTCACTTCTTATTCAGACAGGCGTTGTCTGGGCGATACTTGTATATACGAATCTGGGGCTTTACAGCCTGGTCATCGGTAATGTGGTTTACTCCGGATGTACTTGTATTTTTAATAACATAGCTGTGGCAAAATACCTGGACCACAGACAGGAAGTGAAGACAACATTTTTACTTCCGTTTGTCAGCGCCATTATTATGGGCGCGGTGGCAGCAGGTGTGTACTACGGCATTTATGCGCTTTTGCCAATAAATATTGTGGCGGTTGTCCCCGCAATAGGCCTTGGAGTTTTTGCATACGGTGTGGTTATTCTTAAGTCCGGTGCGGTGACTGAAGAAGAATTAAGCCACATACCCAAGGGAAAAACCCTTACGAATGTGGCTCGTAAACTTCATTTACTCCGCTAAGGTAAGTTCCTTGGTGCCGGGAGCTATGGTCATGGAGAAGTTGGTGTAGTAAACAACAAATCCGGGTTTGGCTCCGTTTGGCTTCTTGACTTCCTTTTTCTGGACGTAGTCTATATCGATTTTATCAAGGTCACGACCCTTTGAATAAGCGCCTGCAAGTGCGGCAGCTCTCTCGAATGCCTTGTCCGAAGGCTCCTTAACATTATCGGGAGTCCTTAGGATTACGTGGGACCCGGGCATTCCTTTGGCGTGGAACCACCAGTCGTTTCCTTTGGCAAATTTAAAAGTAAGCTCGTCGTTTTGGAAATTGTTCTTTCCAACGTAGTAATCATTACCTTCCGAATCCCTGTAGTGGAGAGGAAGGTTTTTCTTTGCCTTGGGGGCATCTTTCCCGCGCTTTTTGATGTATCCGGAATCCACCAGCTCCTGTCTGATTCCCGAAAGATCGGACTCCTCCGTGGCAAGATCCAGGGAAGTCATAATGGATTCAAGGTGCTTTATTTCTCCTTCAACCTCCACCGTCAGCTCGCTTAAAGCCTCGAAGGTACGCTTCATCTTCTGGTATTTATCAAAATACTTCTTGGCGTTTGCCTGGGCGGAGATGGTTTCATCGAGAGGAATGGTTACCTCAGTGCCGTCGTAGAAGTTAACGGCGGTCAATGACTTGTCACCGGGCTTTGCCTCGTAGCCATAGGCATTTAAAAGCTCGCCGTAAACTCTGTATTTATCCCTTTTTTCGGTATCCTTCATCTGCCTGATCTGAAGGTCATATTTCTTCACGTTTCTTTCGTAGGCCGTCTGGACAATCTTTCGAAGATCTGCGGAACGCTGGCGCATTCTTGATACCAGTTCCTTCTTTGCATAGTACTCCTCAAGAAGCTCGGACATGGTCTCAAAAGTCTTTGTTGTATGAGAAGGGTCATTGTATATGCTTAAGGCAAAAGCAGCATACTCTACGGGAACGTCACCCTTGAATACAATGCCCGGTTTAAACTCTCCGTTTGAGATACGGTCTCGCATTTCGCAAAGCTTATCAAATAGTTTGTCCAGATCCGAATCTGAAAAGGCTGCGGTAGGAGCCTCTCCGTCAAGACCTGCCGAGAAACACAATTCCTGGGAGATGATGGGAGAGAGGCCTGTGTATGTGCCATAGAGAGCCTTAAAAAGGGGCATGGGTTTTTCCTTAATTACCGCCTTAAAGGATTCGGCTGTGGCATCGGCTATCTCAGATTTCTCCACAGTTTGTGGGATGAAGTAAGGCTTTCCGGGGAGAACTTCTCTTACGGAACTAACAAGGCCTGAGATATGCTTTATGGAATCGATGATGGTATCGTCTTCCTTGCAGAATATGATGTTACTGTGTTTGCCCATAAGCTCGATAATTAGCTTCTTATGGCGCAAATCGCCCATCTCATCAAGATGCTCGATTTCAAAAACCACAATACGCTCAAGTCCCGGCTGAGTGATGGATACAATACGGCCGTTTGCAATGTGCTTTCTAAGAAGCATGCAAAAGCCCGGAGCCGTCAGGGGACTTTGCTTATTTTTCTCTGTCAGATAAATAAGAGGAAGAGTGGCATTGGCAGACATAAGAAGCCTGTAATTGCCCGTGCTTCCCTTCAAAGTGAGAATTAGCTCGTCGCTTTCAGGCTGGGCAATTTTACTGAGCCTTGCACCGGTTAATCGGTCACTTAATTCTTTAACTATATTCGAAACGGTAATGCCGTCGAAAGCCATGGTGTAAACTCCTTAAAAATCAAACGTTTTAACCCATTTACTATACCACATAGCCTTGACGATGGGAATGGTTTACATTATAATAAAAATACTGTTTTGTGAAAGGTGCGAATACTGAAAATGATTAAAAGTATGACCGGTTTCGGACGATGTGAAGTAAGCAATGAGAAGCGTAGATTCACCGTTGAGATGAAGTCCGTAAATCACAGATATCTTGATGTTTCCATCAAAATGCCTAAAAAGCTCAACTTTTTCGAGGCGGCAATCCGAAATGAACTTAAGTCATATATTCAGAGAGGTAAAGTAGATATCTTTAT
>JAFZSQ010000009.1 GCA_017619295.1 Lachnospiraceae bacterium | reverse complement strand
TGTATCCGAAAAAGCAGATCCAATAACCTTAAGCAGATACTTAGACCTTCCATTGACAATATATGTAGTGGTGCCGCCTTCTCTTAAGAATTCCAAAGACGGGGATTCTATTCCGTAATTCAATGCCAATATATCTTGCAAAGTATTTTCATCCATGATTGTTATTCCTCTTGTAACTGCCTAAAATAGATCACATCATTTGTCAGCAGGCACACTTCCCCAATATTCATACTCTATATATCCTTTCGGACGTGCTATCGCATCAACCCGATAAACTTGAATTAATTTTGTCTACTTCAAATATTCGAATTCAGTAGTCTTTTCTAAAGCATTTTTATAAATGGGTGTTTTCGTAAAAAATACATAGAACAATACATCCATTACAATTTCAACAAAAACAACTACTACGCTGTAAGTATCTGAAAACGGATATATCATCGCACCTGTCAAAATGATATTCTTAAACATGTGCAAAAAGAAAATCGGGAATATCTTTCTATTCGCGACAACATATATAGTTGTATAAACGAGTGCTGCTGACATGCAGCTTACAATAAAGAGCAATCCCAATATCGGATTAATCATAAACCAGTCATGCTGAATCTGTGCCGGATAAAAATATAACGGCAGATGCCAAATTCCCCAGACACCCCCGATTAACAATGACATCTGAAGCAACTTATCTTTTCTATACAAGCGGTCTGTCAAGAAACCTCTCCATCCAATTTCCTCAGAAAAGGGGCCGGAGATTATTCCCCAAAATAGAAAGTAAAAGATATATAACGGATTCTTGGCTATCAGCTTTATTCCCTCAAAGCCAAGCTTATCTGCGCCAAGGCCTTTCGATATCATCTGTGTCACAAATACTTCTGCGCAAATTAACCCTAGCGAAATCAGAATTGCAAAAATACATTCCCTATTGGGAACAAAGCATCTTTTCAAGAAATCCTTTATCCCATCTTTCGTATAAAAAACGAACACAAATATAGCACCGATAAGGGTTGGTATTACGCCTCCCACTCCAAAAAATACAGAAGCAAAATCAAACGAGGATATTGATGTGCTTTCAATATCCAGTCCCAAAATCATCGGCATAAACTGTAACAGCCATGTTAATGCAATTGTTACAACTATATAGAGAATGGTTATTTTTCTATTCTTATCAGCATTCTTCTCCACGCTTATTCTCCTTTTTCATTAACCCCATGTTTTTTCAGTGAAACGGGACAGCCGTTATATTTATGCGTGTGACAGATCAGGGAAATACAGCTTGTCACGCTCGATTGCTTCAAGCTCGGCCCCTCTGTAGAACAGCCGGTAATCGTCTGCACCGTCGTAGATGGAGCAGTCGCAGAGTTCCTTGTCTTCGTCTAAAGGAACAAAGCCGAGCCTTAATCTTTTCTCAACCTCGATGCGCTTTAAGACTTCCGCAAGACCTACCTTTTTCTTGCAAAGAACGGAATCTAAAACAGTGTCGCCATCCTGCTCCTTCACGATATAACAGTCCAGATCAGAGGAGTAGTAAACGCTGTCCATTTCGGATGTATAGAACATCTGAAGGCCGAACTTGTTCATCTGTTCAAATGCCGAATGCGGGCAGCTCAGACGCACAAGTTCTTTGTACTTCTGCTTTATATCTTCGCCCATTTCGCTGACGGGCATGAAAGGCTCGCCGTTTTTTCCGCTGTTGCAGAATTCCTCTTTGACGAAATACCTGTACTGGTTCACGATGTCAAAGCCCATCTTTCTGTAAAAGCCCACTGCGCCAAGGTCTCCGAAAAGATAGATGCCGTCGCACTTGTCATCATATTCTTTGATGACATGCTGCATCAGTTTTGCGGCAAGGCCCTGTTTCCTGTAGTTTTCATCAGTCATGACCGTGCCTAACTGAATATAGTTTTTTATGACTCCGTTCTGCATGAACTTCATCTTATTGGCGGACACATTTGAGATACAGACTTCATTTTCCACCAGTGAATAGGGAATGTAATCCCCCTCAAAATATCCGTTTGTAACCCATCCTTCGAAATCAAATCCAAAAGTCTTTTGGGTCAAAGCATTCAACATGTGCCGGGATTCTTCGTCCCTCATATAGTCACTTATTAATTCCATATTCTTAATTCCGTTCAATTCTTTATTTAACCTTATATCCTCGATAAAAACGTTAAATTTCAGATACACTCGCTACATTACCTTTCAATCATATCGCGTTCCAAATGAAGAGAAATGCAAATACACAACCCCAAGCATTCTTGGTCTCTTTACAGATAATAAGCATTCCATACAATGCGATAAACGTTGTGATTAATTCAATTATCCCCAACAAATCGAAACTCATGGGATGGAAGAGAATTCCCATCAAGGTACACACAAGAGTCCCCCACGAGAACAGCTTACTGTTTACAGGATATCGTCTGTCAATTATCTTGCTTATCACAGCATAATTGAAGCCTTCAAAGAATCCCCAGAATACTGCTATGATTAGTGTTCCGATGATGGTAGTAAAAATACCTGCCTTATGAAGGTCCGGGGTAATCATAATGCTTAATGGTTCATATCCTTCAAATTGTCCTGAAACTACGATGTATATAATGTACGGGGCGAAGCACAAAAGTGTCCCGCCTATAGCCTTGAGTGAGTTTTCTCTTCGAAGTCCAAAGCCGGAAAATGATTTTCTTCGCCAAAAGAGCACCATCGTTATTCCCCATCCGGCTATTCCAAACTGCATTAAGGATGCTGCAAGCAAACGAGACCATACAGAAATACCGCTATCTTTACAGAATGTGAGAAGTATGCTTCCTATTATTGCATAGACAGCATATGCAACTAATGTTGCCAGTGCGATAATCCAAAGATCAACATCAAGCTTCTTTTGTTCATCTGTTATCTTCTTTTTGCCTTTCATAGCGGTCTCCTTCGAAAATCAACAACATCAAATCCCACTCATCAGATCATCTAATGTATCTTGCGTATCTACAGGCGTCCAATGACCCTCTACACAGATTTCGGGATTAATGCTTTTAATCGTATCGCGAAGTTTTTCGGAAAGGTTCTTGTCCTTGCTTCCCATGGGATATTCGCTGCAGGTTGAATCTCCCAGAAAGAGAACACCATCTTCCTTTATATAAACAAGTGTGGAGTCATTGGTGTGAGGCGCCTCGGATTGGAGGATTTTCACTTCTACTCCTCCAAGGTCCAAAACCATCTCGCCCGAATAAACAATATCAGCTAACTTAACGATTACTTCACGATTTCCTTCGTACTCTTTTCTGACGCTGTCATTAATAGCCAGAAAGACATCCGGCCCATTCTTTTCTATCTTTTCCTTCCACTCGGTCAGATACTTATTTGTTTTATCATTTGCTATGCAAAGCCCATTTACAGCATGCATTCCAAAAGTATGATCCCAATGCCAGTGTGTAAGAACGGTCACGGTAGGCAGTGGCAAATTTTCCTCCTCAAGGAGTGCATAAAATTCTCTTGTATGAGCCTCAGAATGTCCGGCATCAATTGCCAGGCTCCAGTTGTTGCCTTTCACGTAACCAAGGTTCGGACGATCCCTCTCTTCCTCGAAAGGCATATACCATATATGTTCGGTTAATTTTTTCAATTCCATCTATTTAATCCTCCCTCCGCACCGTTTACAATATTCGCCCCCATTCCTATAAAGAATTCTGTTGCAATGCGGACATTTGTTGATATCGGTGCAAAAAAACAACAATGCTTCAATGGTAAGAAATACAAACGCAAATATTGTCAATTCAGAATCCCATTCATCTAGTCCCCAAAATTCAGTATCTCTCAAAACCAGTATCAAAAATACCAAAACAACCCCTGAGACGATTTGCCAAATCTTTCTTCGTCTGTAAGCCACCTTCACTCTGTTCTCTGTTTCCATATCTATTTCTTTTCCCATATATTCATACTCTCCTCTATCTTTTGTTACAGCTATTCTAATTTATCTTGAGATAAGTAACCGAGCGGTAACCCCTATTATAGTTACCGTTCGGTTACTTGTCAATTGTTTTATAATTTATAAACTGCTGTCAGCAGGAAACATACCGCCTCGATCAGTGCAAGTGGAGTCATAGTGTATTTCTCTTTCTTGCTCGTTGAGAAAAAGTTCATAGCAGTGTTTATCACAAAGAATCCTGCAAAAACATAACAGATAACCTTTGTTACCCCGGGTGAAAACCACATGCTCATGAATCCACCTGCCTGCAGGAGAATTAGACCCGCAAAAACCTGTGTGAGCAATGATCCTGCTCCTGCCGCTCTCATGGCGGGAGGGAGCACTTTGTGCCGTCCACCCATGGTAAATTCACCGAGAGGCAACCCCGCTATCAATAACACTTCAAAAACAGCTGCGATAAATAACAGTACAGCTCCTAAAATACTTAATGCTTCTATCATTTCCTTCACTCCTTCTTTCGTTTACTCCAATGTCTCTTTCGTCAGATTCGTAATCCATTCAAGGCAATCCTCGTTTAGTTTTTTCAGACAGTCAGTTGCATTCACTTTCTGGAAGCCACCATCCATGATTGCCGTCAAAACAGGTGAGACCAAAGACAGGTCGCACAAACCCATATGGCCTATGTTTTCATAATGGATGTTTGTGTAAAGAGGATTGGAACTATCCAAAAACCTTGCATTGTTTCCGTACTGACCCCATTCCTTCAAATGGGAGTAACTGGCATCGGAATAAATGCTTAATATCGGAACGTCATAATCTCTCTCGTCGAAAACAAACTTACCGTTTTCAACACCAGAAATGTCGTACATAAATGGGGATTCCAAAGCAATAACTCCGACTACATCATCTCTGATTCTTGCCATGGCATATGCAGCTGACCCTCCAAGAGAGTGCCCCTCTGCTATAAACTGAGATGCACCTGATTTTGCTATCCAATCATCCATGACAGCATTCAAATCGTCGGTCCTGATGTCCATCCATTTATGGAAAACCTCATATGCCTTCTCCGGGTCTTCATCAGGTTTCAAAGCAGACATTTCCCTCAGAAAAGCCATGCTGGGACCGCTCTTCTTGCCGTTCTCATATTTGACTCTTGAAGCTTGACCGAGATGAGCCACCGCCAGAACCGTATATCCATGACTTGCCAAATCTCTATAAAGTGTGCCGTTGTTGTCTATAGTTCCGCAGGATCCGTGAGATGCCACAACAATCGGCTTTTCTTCGGCACAATCTAAGGGGTACCATTTTCTAACCTGAAGTTGTCTGGTGCTTCCGTTCTTTGAATAAGGGTCGACCTTATCTTCATTTACCCAGTAATCCTCTGAGGCAATTTGATATTCTCCTGTGGTCGGAATCTCTTTTGTCGGCGGGAACAAAACAAACTTGAGGGCAACTATTAAAACCGCCACTATTACAATCGCTATAATCACGCTTTTTCCCTTCCTGTTTCCTGATATCTTCTTCATTACTCATTTTCCTTCAATTCACGTTTCAGTATTTTCTTGTAAAAATCCAAATCCGCCTTGATTCTCTCCAGGCCATACTCCAGCATATAGAGTTGATAATTGTAGATGTTTGTTAATGCCTGTTCAACGGTCTTTTCACCTGAAACTTCTAACAGATTATTAACAAGAACGGGGTCTTCTTTTATTCTTTTGGCGCTTTTTTCTATAGCGGTTTTCTGAATTTTATCAACGTAGTCTTTTACGACAAGAAGTTTCTCAAACTCGCCCTCCAAATCAGAAATATACGACTTGAGGAATTCAACCCTCTTCTCGCCGGGAGCTATTCCAAGGAAGAAAAGCTTTCCCCCCTCCATGCTTTTCATCTTCTGAATATTGATGGGGGTTCCAACCCTGCTTTTATAATATTTCACACCTTCCGGTGTTATTCTGTACTGCTTCTTAAGGGTGTTGTTGTCCACATATTCAGTTACAGAAACATATCCTTTCTCCAGAAGTTTCTTTATTGCAATCTGTATGCTTCCAAGACTGTCGCTGCAGACTGTAGAAAGGTTATGCTGTATATATGTTCGCATTTCATAGATTGTCATTGCCTTTAATAAAACAAGGCTGAGGATAATGTATTCCATAATCATGTGCTCCTTTCAAATATTACTAATAGGTATATTACTATTAGTAATACTCCCTGTCAATCTATGGAAAGGCATACAGTAACATTACTCTGCAAATATAAGGAATTTATAAGGAAACAGAAAAATCAATCCCAAATATTTTTCTTGTTGCTCTTCTTATAGGCCTTTGCCCATTTGGATATTTCTTTTTTCATAGCATGGTTGTTTGTATTCTCCCTACCCAGATTTTTATATAATTCATACCTCTTTGCAGATAATTCTCCGCTTGCAATGGCTGCTTTGATTGCACATCCGGGCTCTGTATCGTGCCTGCAATTGCTGAACTTACATTGACACTCCAACTCGATAATGTCTGAAAAGGCGCTGTCTATACCTTCCTCACTACTTGCCAGGCCAACCTCCCTCATACCCGGGGTGTCAATAATTGACACCCCATTTTCAAGTTCAATTAACTGCCTGTGGGTGGTGGTATGTCTTCCGGTGGAATCAGACTCTCTTATTTCAGATGTCTTCATTACTTCCTTACCGTAAATTGCGTTAAGGAGTGTGGATTTACCTGCTCCCGAAGAACCCATAAAGCAGATGGTGACTCCCGGGATTATGTATTCTTCCAGTTCATCCAGCCCGATTCCATACAATGCTGATATTGCATGGACATTGGCCTTATCAGAAATGGTTTCCACTTCCCTGATATATCTGCCCGGATTACTGCACAAATCCGACTTCGTAAGAACAACTACAGGGGTGGCACCTCCCTGAAGGACTATGCTTATATATCTTGCGATTCTGTTGTAGCTGTAGTCTTCATTAAGGGATGTTACTATAAAGCAATAATCCACATTGGCCACCATGTACTGCATAACTGCAGTTTTGGCCTGGTCAGGTCTTTGAAGAAAACTCCTTCTTTCACAAACCTCTTTAATCATGGACTCTCCAAGTGGGTTATAAACAAACTTTACATAGTCTCCAACCACCGGAAGTTTGTCTGCACTTTCCTCATAAAAGCTGCCTTTTAACTTACCCGGAAAATCCTTTCCTTCATATCGGATTGTAAAGCTGTTCTTTCTTATCTCGCTTATTCGTCCGATAGATTCACTATTTGTACTATTCATTGTTATTTCTCCATTTCTTCGTTACCACTTTAGCTCACCGTCTCCGCCCATCAGTCTGGTCATTTCCTCTATTCTCTCCAAGGGAAATGGGGGCGCGGATATTGGTCTCATAGCCAAAGACATAAGTTTCATGGGATTATCATCCGCAGCAATTCTGTTTGAGCTGAGAGATCCGCAGATTTTGCATCTATGAATGATTGCCCATTCTCCGTTCTTTCTCACCCATACCGAAATAGGTTCCATCAGGCCACCGCAATCAGCCTCCCTATCTCCCGGCTCTATGTCCAGATGTTGAGAGTGAAGGCAATAAGGGCAGTGGTTTCTATGATCACTTCCTGCTCCTGTAGGTACTACCGTCTTTCCGCAATTCTTACATACAAAAGTTTCGTTGCATGGGTGATTCTTATAATAATTCTTTTCGTATTTCTTTCTTTTGTTCTCCCTGTTCATGGGATAGTCCTCCTAAAAGTTTATGGTTAATAATCCTTTTGGGAGACTTGTATGAGCGCAACAAACCTCCCGGTTATGCTGCACTCTCCTTTTTATTATTGTTTGTCTTCATGAAAAACCTCCTTGATATTTTAAGATTTTTGTGAAGACCTTCGATGTGAAAATTGCCTGAAATAGGCATAAGAAAACCGTGACAAATACGCCACGGTTTTGAATGTCAGATTATTTAATATCAGCTAATCCAATCTAAAAAATACATACCGAGGTCTTCACGTCATATTCAGTTACAATCTCTGTTCTCTTAACACTCATTATTATGACTACCTCGCTTTCTTTTAGATTTGTGTTACTAGGTGCACTTTAACAAATTAAAAAAACTTTGTCAACAATTATTTTCTTTTGACGGCCAGAGCTAAGAACTTCTTATCATTATTCTGCTCGTTCGTAACATACTCTCCGTCACAAAACAATGCATAATTTGTTATTGGAGTGGGGGCGTTCTGAGCCTCTTCTCTGGTCGTCAATCTTATCGCTTTGAATGATATGTTATTGTCCTTGGCAGTCTTCTCCACTATAGGAACATACTTCGCGTTGAATGGACACTGATGTGTGTAGTACAAAACCCAGCCCTTCTCCTCAACATGCGGATGCTTCGCACAATCCTTAAAATACGGTGTCTCCGCGGTCTTATCAAAGGCGAGATAGTATAGCTGAATCCCATTATCCGCTTCATCACAAACACTAAATCCCTTATACTTCAAGAACTTAGGGTCTGAAAGGAACGGAAGTTTCTTTTGAGCTGAAAGAATACAAAGGCCCTTCTTTCCTTTTGCCTTACTGTCTTCGATACATGCATTCAAAAGTTCCGTAGAATATCCGTGCCCCTTCAGTGAACCCGATACCCAAAGGCAATCAATATACATATACTGCGGTGCGTTAATCGGAATCCAGGCATTCTCCGCAGGAATATATTCTATAAAGCATTTTCCTCTTTCCTCGCTTTTCAGGAAGACCAGACCGTCTTCAAACCTGTCGGAAAGCCATTCTTTCTTTGATGAAACCTGAACATCTTTGTTGTTTGAAATTGCGCAACATATGTGTTCCTTTTCAAGATTATCTTTGGTTACTTGAATGAAGTTCATATACTGCCTCCTATTCTTTGTTATCCTAAAATCTTATCTGCGCTTGTGGGCAAGTGCATCATGTGATGAGAAGTCATAGGGGTAAGTATCATGCCGCCTATGGTAAGTCTGCCCCAGAATACCAGAAGCCAGACTGAACGGAAATCTGTTGTTACGCCGCCTTCCTCCAGTATTCTCATGACGCATTCCTCGGGAACCATGGACTTAATCTGCTCAAGAGAAAGATTTGAAAGGATCTGCCTTGTGTTCTTCCCGACTGTGATCATATAATTCTTTAGCTCTTTAGCATTTATTTGTTTTCCCCACTCAACCACTTCATCAAGCTCTAATGCGTTGCCTGTATCAGTTATGGAGGAATTGATTCTCTTTTGCCAATCATCATTAAATATCTGCTGACCATTTACCATAAGGATGTTGCTGACCAAATCTTCAATTCTGTAAGTATGCCAGAGCTGCCAGCAGATTGGCACGGTCTTTGTTCCCGCATAGTGTAAATCTGTGTCCCAGGTTTCTCTGGGAACCAACTCATTCTGGTTTCCTTCAAGCATATAATCCAAAACTATATCTGCGATTGTCTTATCTGCTCTTCCTGAGACTTCCGCAGGATGTACCATGGCATGCAGTTCCAAGGTGAGAGCTTTTATTTTTGCCAAATCGTCACCCTCAAGCGCTGCCTTGAGCTCTTCAAATTTGTCATTAATTTCCTTATACATTTTTTCTTTGTTCATACTAATCTTTCCCTCACTTACTTTTTTATTGGATGTCTTATTACCGTTTTGAGTTTGTCACCGGCAACTTTTCTGGCATCGCTCAAATAAATCTCATGATGTAAACGCTTGTCCGATATGTCAAGAACATACCCTTTCTGTTCCATAAACTCATGCATCCTGGCAACTGTTTCAGGTTCATCATCATAAGGACCTATATGCATACACTGTACACATTTTCCTTCATCTACCGTCAGAAATTCCACTTTGGAGAAGTCCATCTTCTTTTTCCTTGTGGCTTCCTCTATTGCCCAGTCAACGTCCGTCTTGGAAACAAAGTCCGGCAATCTAATGACTGAAATCCAATTGAAGTTCTCCTTATGAGAATAGTCCACTCCGGGTATCCCGTCTTGCCACCAGAAGCCTTCAAGTGGTGGAACAACATAGTCGAAGTATCCTTCTATTTCATGGTTCCCCTTTTTACTCATCTTTATTGTAAATGCTATGGCATACAATAAACCTATCGCCTGCTTATAGTCTCCATCCTCCTGATTCGGGTCTCCCTTTCCTCGAACCGCAATATAATTCATCTTAGGAACGACAACTATCGAAGGCTTTTCTTTAGGCATGTAAAACTCTTTGTATTCTTTCTTGTAGTCAAAAGCCATCGAATTCTACCTCCCGGCATCCTTCTCTTCAAAAGACTTATTCCAGGAACCAATCTCAATCAGATTCCCTTCAGGATCAGCAATGTAGCAGGTTCTCTGTCCCCACGGTTCAAGTTCCGGCTCTAATACGGGTGTTGCCCCGTTTTCTACCGCGTTTTTGAAGGCTTCATCAACCTCATCAAAGGTATCAACATAAAGTGCAATCTCCGAATGACCATTTAGCCCTTTGATATACTCATACTTTCGATTTGTCATCTTCTCGAAATCTCTCCGCCCGTACAAAAGAAACAGCGTTCCATCTTTCACAAGATATACGTTGGTCGAGTCTTCAGCTTCTTTAATCTCAAAACCAAGTACATCCCTATAGAAGCGAATCATCTTCGCCATATCTTCAACCAGTAACCCAAAACCGTCTAATCTCATGGTGGCTTGTTCTCCTTATTTTTCATATTTTTTTGTTATTTCGGAGGTGATTTGATAGAGCGTTTCCCTAATCTGTTTTGGCTCAATAACCGTTACCTGATTTGCGAAAGTAAGAATCCAAGATATAAGGTTCTCATCATCTGCGTATTCGTGCTCAAATAGTAACCTTCCATCCGGAAGTTCTGTAAAGGAATTGGCTCCATAATCCTCAATTAGTCTCCATTTAGTCGATGAATCAAATACTGCTTTTACCGTACCGGTTACAGGATAAATTTCATCGCTTTCAAGGTTTGGCATTGGAACATCCTGTCTCCTCACAAAAGGCTCTCCATGAATCAGCTTGTCCATTCGATTTAATTTAAATGTTCTAAATTCCCTTCGAAGCAAGCAGAAACCATACACATACCAGCTTGACCATTTGAATATAAGATAGTAAGGCTCTATTTCTCTTTCTGTTTCTCCTTTCGGTGAATAATAATAAAACTTCAGCCTCTTATTCAGTTCTATTGCATCTTGAATGAGTTCAATCTTTGGAGCCAATGTCTCGCGGTACCATGATGACAGATCAATCAAGATGGAATCCCTCCCGCTTACAAAGCCCGAAGATCCCATCTGTATTTTCTCCATCAGCTGCCCATAATACTTGCTTCCGCTGACACTATCAAGGCTCCTTAGTCCGGCAAGTATCATTTGCATATCCTTAGAAGAAAGGATTGTTCTATCCATACGATAACCACTCATTATGCTGATTCCACCACCCGATCCTTGGATTGTCTGAATCGGAATTCCTGCATTGCTAAGTGCTTCTATATCCCTATTGATGGTTCGTCTGGAGACTTCAAAGTGTTCAGCCAATTCAGGCGCGGTTGTCATCTCTTTTTGTAGAAGAATTGAAAGTATTCCTATGAGCCTGTCTATCTTCATTCCTCACACTCCACGTATATCTTACCAACATAAACATGACATCAGTATGTCATGTTTATTATAGCATTTATCTATTTTCTCAAAAAGTTTGGGCTATTATATCTATCAACCCTTGCATCGCCTTGTTCATGTGCTTGTCTTTATGTATGAAAATCTGAGAATAAATTGGAAAGGCAGCACCCTTCCAGTTCAGCCTTACCAATGCTCCGGATTTAATCTCTTCCTCTGTCACCATGTCGGGCATAAATGCAACTCCTAACTCGTTCATGGCAAATTGCTTTAGTATTTCCTTACTTCCGGTTTCCAATGCAATATTGGGAGTTATACTATTCGCCTCCAAATCCGCAAGCAACATCTTCCTAAAACTGCAGTTATGTGAAGTAAGAAGGAGCGGAACTCCGGAAAGATCCGTTTCGCTAACTGTTTTCTTTCTCGACAAAGGATGGTTGGAAGCTGCATAAAAACCCAATGTTTCCGGTTTCTTGCGGATTAACAATAAATCATCTCTCTCAATCAAAGGGTTGAGAGTATATACAATATCCAAAGTTCCCTTCTTCAACATGTCCGGGAATACATCATGCGTTATCAAGGACAGTCTCAAATCAACCTTGGGAAATTTTCTCCTGTATTCAAGAAGAATACCAGGAAGACGGTTATAACATAAAGACTCGGAGATACCCAGTTTTATGACTCCTGAGGCCTCGTCCAATGAGGGAACCTCAGACAGTATTTCCCGTTCAATCTGAAGCATTTTCTCCGCATGTATCAATAATCTTTCTCCGGCAGAAGTCAAACTGACAGACTTGCCAAGCCTGTCGAACAACTCCACCCCGAGCTCATCTTCCAATTGTTTTATCTGCATCGTGACAGTAGATTGTGCGTATCCCAAAGCATTGGCTGCCAATGAGAAGTTTCCCATTTCCGCTATTTTTATAAAAGTTGATATCTGTGTTATGGTCATATTGTCTTCTCCTCATTCGGAATTATTGAATGTAATTCTCAATTATTTCAATTTTACTAATATCACTGATAAGGTTATTGTATACTTACAATCACTTATTAGCAACAGGAGGAAAAATGAATAACCAGCTATGTATGATAATAAAAGAAGTAGTTGTTCCTAATTTTCTAAACATCAAAACTTCTCTCCAAACATATGACAGAGACGCTCTTTGCTGCGGAGCTCCCTGCTGGAGATGGGCTTATCATGCTCTTCACTCTGCAGATAAATGGTTTTTCAACCCGTTTGTTTACGAGGAACCTGAATTTCATGAAGAGGGGATGGATAATCCGGACAATCCCACCTCGGTGGTTCTTACAGATGAGCAGCTTTTGAGTTATCTGGATAAAATAGAAGATAAGACTTTGAAATATCTGGATAGCCTTACGGATGATATGCTTTACGAAAAACCCGAGAAATGTCCTTACACAAGAATGGAGTTGGTTTTAAGGCAGTTCAGGCATCTGTCGTTTCACACGGGTATGCTGAATGGACAGACAGCTCTTTCCACAGGACAGTTTCCTATGTGGGTATCAGAGACATCCAGCTATGTTGATGACGGAATATTCTTCGGAAGATACAGAAAAGCAAAAGACTCAGCCAAGTAGGCTGAGTCATTGTCTTTTCTCTCCATCTCTTATTATCTTGCTTACCTTTACGGCGTCATGGAAATCCTCCTCAGAGATTCCCGATTCCCACATCTTAGGGAGAACTATGGCTTTATACGCTTCCAATGCTTCTTTGGAGAATTCATCAAAAACAGTATAAGTTCTTGCATAGTCAAAAACTGCCGGGGCAATCCTCGCATTAATCCAATCGATTATTGTATACTCGTCATTGCCTTCCTGCGTCATTATGTTAAGGAAGTGCATGTCCAAGTGGCAAACGCAAGGCTTAAGTTTGTTTTGAAGTCTTTCGACAATTGGGAGGGCTATGGCTTTTTCCGAGTCAGTAAGAGCCATGCCTGCAGTGTCGGATAAACGCGGCATATTAATATGCGATGCATCCTTTGAATGAACAAAGCAAAAAGCCTTTGACAGTATTTCCAGGCAGGTCGGATCACCTCTGTTTGCTCTGTTTTCAAGAGTCTCACCTTCAACGTAATCCATTTTCACAATGTGGTCATCCTCGGTGTCATAATATCTGACAGGGCTTAGACCCGCTTTATTAACTTCGTTTTGCTGGCTTTTCTCAAAGGCAATCCATTCGGTCGGGTAAGCAGGTCTATAGATTTTGTATGCATATCCCTGATACAAAACCACATCCGCCTGAGCTCCCTTACCGATTAGTTTTTGCGTTCCGTCAAATATATTTGTATTCATAACTCAAGGTTAAATTAATGCTGTACTGAAATATCTCTCGGCACGATCGGCGAGAACGGTGGCAATCACTTTATCTTTGCCGTACTTCTCAGCCATCTGCTTGGCTGCCCACACGTTGGCTCCGGAAGAAGTACCTACCAGAAGTCCCTGAACCTTAGCTAACTCCCTTGCGGTATTTATGGCATCATCATCTGTAACTTCCACAATGTCTGTGATTATGGATGTATCAAGAATATCCGGAATGAAGCCATCACCGATTCCCTGAATCTGGTGAAGTCCCGGCTCGTCGCCAAGAAGGGCTGATACATTCTTAGGCTCAACAGCAACGATTTTACAGTTGGGATTCTTCTCAAGCAAATACTGGGCTACTCCCTGAAGGGTTCCGCCACTTCCGATTCCGGATACATAAACATCCGGTACTTTTCCTAGCTGCTCCACAAGTTCAACTGCTGTTGTCTTATAGTGCATCTGCGGGTTGGCAGGATTCTGGAACTGCTGAGGAACAAAATACTTATCAGAGCCGGCAGCAATTTCCATAGCCTTATCTACGGAGCCTCCGATACTAAGCTTGGGGTCTGTCAAAACCAGCTCAGCTCCCAGGGCCTTAATAATCTTCTTTCTCTCTTCGCTCATGTTCTCAGGCATAACGATTATAACGTGATAGCCTTTTCTGACACCACAAAGAGCAAGTCCGATACCAGTATTTCCGGAGGTAGGCTCAATGATGGTCATACCGGGTTTCAGTCTTCCATCCTTCTCTGCCTCTTCTATCATATTTAAAGCAATTCGATCTTTAATGCTTCCGCCGGGATTCAAAAACTCTGCCTTGGCAAAAAGCTGAAGCCCTGTTGTTGCTTCCAGACTGATTAATGGGGTGTTTCCGATTAAGTCAAGTACATTTGTATAATACATTTACCTTCATTCCTTTCTACGACACATGTTGTAATTATAGCATACCAAAGGCCATGTCGTACATTTCTCTCGCGTCAGCGGTGTTTCTGATGTAGTTAGGCTCATCAGGCTCATATCTGACATATTTTTCGACCTCTTCAATTAACGCAAGCAGGCATACCGCAAGTTCATATCGTATTTCGGTCTCTTTTGTAAGAACTATCTTCTCATCAGCTGTTTCATTATAGATTTCCAGTTCTTTTTGCTTGGACGAAAGCGGTGTCTTCTGCCCTGCACCTAGGGTTATAAAGTCTGCCACCGGGTCTCCCCAGAAACCGCGTTCAGGGTCGATCCAGCAGATTTTGCCATCCTTATAAAGAACATTGCTGTCCCACAGGTCAAAGTTAACCATGCGGCAGGGAACCTTCTTAAGTATTTCCGCATGTTTATCAATATATGATATAAATTTCTCCCCATCTTTAGTTTCATATCCTAAGGCTTTGCAGTCAGAAACCAAATTCCCCGCCATTGCTTTTAACGCCTCATACCATGTATCATGAAGCCCGGATTGCCTATAGCCAAACTTGTCATTTTTAATTCTGTGAATCTTGGTAAGCATACCGATTTTTTGCTTCTGAGCATTCTCATATTCCTTATCCGAGAAGCCCACAGCCCACAGAGGCTCTCCTTCCATCATCTGCATAATAAAACAGTTGCTTTTTACAATGCTCTTCGAGAAATCCGATACATATACTTCAGGGCAAAGAATATCCGTATTCTCATGCATTTTCTCATACCAAAAAACTTCTGACTCCATCATGTTCTTCTCATAAGTCAGGACACATGAACCCTCAGGCGGTGCAATTTTTAGCACATAGTTGTTTCCGTTATCACAGGTAACCTTATATGCTGCATTAAACTCACCCTCTCCAAGGGGTGCTATTCCCATAACATTTCCAACCTTATGGAAAGCAAATAACTCCTTAATCTCTTCTTGCGTAGCTTCATATTTTGTTTTACTGTTAGCCATCTTATACCCTCCTACTATATTATTACGTATTTTACACCTTTTCTCTCTTATTTTCTGCACCTATTTTTTACTATTAAAAAGGACAGGCATTTTTATCAGCCTGTCCTAATTGTATGTCCTTCATGAATAGCTGCCGGTTGTTATTTATTTCTGCGCCATAACGGCGTAAAGCGTTACCCATTTATTCTCTTCGCCGACGTTCCCTGCTTTGAACGCCGGTACGCTTTTGGACGCTGTCAGCACATATCTTCCGTTCTCCAGCATGTGCTGATTAAGTACTTTTATGCCGGCTTGCATGGCCTCCGATTTAGGCTCACACCCCAAAACGCGAAGAGCGTAAACAATCTGGTGCGCCCCGATCTTGATCGGATCAGGCGGATAGAATGTTCCAAGCATCACGTCCACCATTGGCGTTTTCATATCGTCTGTTCTGTAGAAAATGTTACGTTTGGTGAAATAATGCACCAGTGCATCTTTGCACTCCGTATTGTATCCCCGTAAATGCAACTCAGCAACCAGCAATAAATATTCCACTGTCAGTCGTGCACAGCTCTTATGGGGCTTTCTGGGATCATTAATCTTTTTGTTGGTGCTGATGCACCCAAAGCCACCATCTTCCTTGATGAGTTTAAGGACAGAATCAATCTCATTCTTTACGACAATCTCTGAATAATATCCAAGCTTAACCAGATTTCTAAGAAGAAGCGGCTCGCCGCACAGCATTTTGAAACCTGTGCTTTCAATCAATGCGAAGACCTCGCTGTCGATATCGGCTCCGATGTCTTCTCTTGTCAGTCCCCATTCTGCAAAAGCCATAATCGCATCATACTTGTCCCAGGGCTTGTCTTTCTTTAACTTTTTAAGACCTCGTTCGTATACTTTGCCGGCAAGCAGTTCCTTTTTGCATGCGATAACTCTTTCATCATTGTCCGGATATTGTTCAAACTCCTTAAGGGTTCTGAGTCTTACCTCAGGATTTTTTTCTTCCAAAAGCCAATCCAAAACGGTTTGATTCATACTTCTCACCCTCCCCGTTTACTCTGCTGACGCTTTTTTCTTAACAGGAAAACAGATCTCGCTCACATAGTCACGTGATGAAGGATCGCCCGGAAGATAATTCTCTATATCTACGTCGGGAATCAACTCATAGTCGGACACAGGAAGCCATTCTTTGTATATACGCTCCCACATATCCTGTACTGCTTTGGGGGTTGGTCCTACACATTTGAATACCGCCCAGTCATATTCCGGAATGTGAATAATCTCAAATCCCTTCGGTATGCCATCGATATCGGCAGCTTTGCAGCCTATGCCGTATTTGAACTCACTGCCTCCGGTCTTCCCCTGAGCGCATACGCCCAGATATCCGGGAATCTTTCTATACTCCTCATTCGAAAAGTATTCTTCCCAGAACTTGGGGATTTCCGCCACACATGTTTCGGCATTAAAATCCTTCGCATGTACGAGAAGATCCATCTCTTCCCATTTCTCAATATTGTATTCCATGATACTACCTCCATCTATTGTGATTTGGACGGTATACCTGCTCATGAATCGGATAGGCTCTCCTTTTTTGGCCTGTGCAGGCGAAACACCATGAAATCTTGTGAAGGCTTTGGTGAAGCTTTCAGGTGAATCGTAACAATATTTGAATGCAATATCGATAACCTTTCCATCTCCCTTGGCTAACTCCGATCCTGCCTGGGACAATCTCCTTTTTCGCAGATATTCCGCAGGAGACAATCCGGTCAGCAATGTGAACGCACGCTGAAAATGGAATGCCGAAAGGTTCACAGCTTTAGATATATCCGCAAGAGTTATATCTTCTGTAAGGTTCCCTTCAATGTATTCTATTGCACCGTTAATTGTCCTTACCCAATCCATTTGGTATCCCTCCTTTCACTTAGATTTTAAGGCTGTATCTGAATACAATCCTGTCTTAGATTGCTTAGTTTTGTCCAATCTTTTCTGCAAGTACCACAGTTTCAACATGGACCGTATGGGGGAACTGGTCCACGGGACGGACTTTGGAAAGTGTGTAGCCTCCGTCCACGAGGATGCGAAGGTCTCTGGCAAGGGTTGCAGGGTCGCAGCTTACGTAGACGATTCGCTCAGGCTTCATCTGAAGCATGGTGTTAAGACATACTTCATCGCAGCCTTTTCTGGGAGGATCCACTACGATAACGTCGGGGTGAGTCATATCCTCATCTGCGGAATTCTCGTAGAATTTGGGCAGCACCTCTTCCGCTTTGCCCACAAAGAATTCGGCGTTGTCAAAACCGTTTTTCTTGGCATTCTTCTTGGCGTCTGCTATTGCTTCAGGCACTATCTCAACTCCGTAAACCTTCTTGGCATGGGGTGCCATGAAAAGTGAAATGGTACCGATTCCGCAGTATAAATCCCAAACCGATTCCTTACCGGTAAGCCCCGCGTAGGATAAGGCAAGGGAATACAATTTCTGTGTCTGAACCGGGTTAACCTGATAAAAAGACTTGGGAGAAATGCTGTATGTTACTCCCTTATCTGTCTTATTAAACGTCGAAGGATCCACTTCCCAAAGAGTATCCTCAATAGTGTCGGATCCACAAATTGTCTCTGTTTTTTTGCCAAGAATCACGTTGGTTTTCTCTTTATTGATATTCACAGAAACACTTACCATGTTCTTTATGTTTTGAAGCTTTTCTGTAAGTACTTCCTGACGAGGCAGCTTATCAGCGTTAATGACAAGGCAAACCATCAGCTCTTCAGATGTGAAGCCTTTTCTGATTAGCACATGTCTTACGATGCCCTTACCGGTAACCTCATCATAGGACGAGACCTTGCACTCCCTCATATAGGAAAGCACGGCTTCAAGGATTTCCTTATTCTCCTTAACACCAAGAAGACAGTCCTCCACAGGAATGATGCTGTGGGTCCTTCCTGCGTAAAAGCCTGAAATCAGTTTTCCTTCTCTGTCACATCCCACAGGAAACTGAGCCTTGTTTCTGTATCTGAAGGGCTCATCCATACCAACAATGGGTTCCATGACTGCTGCCACTTCTTCCTGTGAAAAGCCACCGATTCTCAGTAAATCGTTCTTAACCTTGTCATACTTATACTCAAGCTGCTTTTCATATGAAAGGTTCTGTATCTGGCATCCACCGCACTGTCTTGCCACAGGGCAGGGTGCATCAACACGAAAAGGAGAAGGTTTCAAAACCTTCTCCAAGTGTGCATAGGCATAATTCTTTTTTGCTTTCATTATCTTGGCAGATACCGTATCGCCTATTACCGCATCTTTAATAAAGAGAGTGTATCCGTCAATCTTGCCGATTCCCTCTCCGTCATTGCCTATATCGGTAATGGTGACTTCCGCCAGGTCGTTCTTTTTATATTCCATTTATTCTACCTAAATGACTGTTCCTCTTACATTGGAATCAAATAATCTGTTGAAGCCGAGCCAGCCTGTTTCGGTTGTTCCCTCAAGCATCTCCTTAAAGGTTTCCATCTTGGCATCGATATCATCCGCGTAGTTAAGGGCTACAGCTTCAATGATTGCAGGTTTCTTGGGTGAACCGTACTCATACTCACCGTGATGTGCCACTATACAGTGTTTAATCTCAGACTCAAGAAGAGTGGGGAAACCATCAATCTGTCTGATCTTCTCTCCTACCATTTCTACGCCCATAACTATGTGTCCAAGGAAGTTGCCCTCCTCGGTATAATCATTTACGGGAAAAGCAGAGAGCTCTTTTGTTTTTGCAATGTCATGAAGCATTGCAGCCGAGAGAAGCAAGTCTCTTTCAAGGATTGGATAGTGCTTACAGTAGTAGTTGCAAAGCTTGGTTACGCTTAATGTATGTTCCAGAAGTCCACCAACGAATCCGTGATGAACAGACTTGGCTGCTGATGAATTCTTGAATTTCTTGATAAAATCTTCGTCCTCTCTGAAGAACATATTAAGGAGTTTCTTAAGGTACTCATTCTCTATGGAATCCACAAGAGCCAAAAGCTGAGTGTACATTTCATCTATGGGATACTGGCTCACAGGAAGATACTCCCTGGGGTCATACTCGCCTTCACGGCACTTTCTGACTCTTTTAATGCTAACCTGCAACGCTCCGTTAAAAACAGATACATCTCCGGTAATATCTACATAATCAAGGGCATCGAAATCTTCAATTCCTGCACTGTTGGGCTCCCAGATCTTGGCGTCGATTGCACCGGTCTTATCCTGCAAGATTACGTTGTCATAAGGCTTTCCGGTTTTGGTTACTGCGGACTGCTTATGCTTGCAAAGATAGATGTCTCCTATTCTGTCTCCGTCATGGAAATCTTTAATGTACTTCATTTAAATCCTCGTTCCTAATGCTTAATTCTTTGTTTCAAACTTATAACCGATACCCCAGATGGTTGCTATCTGCCATGCTTCATGGTCCCCAAGCTTCTCTCTGAGTCTCTTGATATGAACATCTACTGTTCTTGTATCACCAATGTACTCATATCCCCAAATCTGATCCAAAAGCTGCTCTCTTGTAAAAACGTGATTGGGTGAAGAAGCAAGGAAATACAAAAGCTCCAATTCCTTGGGAGGCATATCCACAGGCTCTCCCATATAGATAACAGAGTAGTTGGTTCTGTTAATTGCCAGGTCGGGGTATTCAACCTTCTGCTCGCCCTCGGGAACAGGTGCTGTAACCGCAGGTTTATACCTTCTTAAGACAGCCTTAACCCTGGCTACAAGTTCCTTGGTATCGAAGGGCTTCTCCATATAATCGTCAGCGCCCATCTCAAGGCCCAAAACCTTATCAAAGATTTCACCCTTGGCAGAAAGCATGATAATGGGAATCTGAGATTTGGTTCTCACTTCTCTGCAAACCTGGTATCCGTCAATGCCGGGAAGCATAAGATCCAAAAGAATCAGATTGGGAGCAAAAGTATCCACCGCCGTAACAGCAGATTCTCCGTCGTTAACAATCATGGTCTCATAGCATTCCTTTGTAAGGTATAGTGAAATAAGCTCTGCTATGTTGTTATCATCATCCACTATAAGTATTTTCTGTTTGTTTACCGCCATACTAACCCCTTATCTTATTTGAATTCAGCAATGGTAACTCCCGCGTCACCTTCACCGTGTTCGCCAAGTCGGTAAGACTTAACACATTTATTCTTCTTAAGTAAGTTCTGAACTGCACTTCTTAACGCTCCGGTTCCCTTTCCGTGAACTATTCTTACGGAAGGAAGGTGTGCCAGGTATGCGTCATCCAGGTATTTATCAAGCTCCGCTATTGCTTCATCCACTCTCTTACCAAGAAGATTTATTTCCGTGGGAACCGCAAAAGACTTGGACATTCGAATCTTTGAAGTGTTTCCGCCCTTAAGCTTGCTGCCCTCGGTGAACACCTCAGCTTCATCCACAAGTTCCAGATCTTTAATATTTACCTGAGACCTAAGTATACCACACTGCACGTAAAGATTTCCCTTTGCATCGGGTAAAGTATTCACTATTCCCTTTACACCCATGGAAAGAACTCTTACGGAATCGCCCTTCTTAAGCTTCTCGGGGTCAAGCCCACCGGAGGTTTCCTTCTGTTTTACGGAAAGCTTCTCGTTCTTCTGGCTGATCTTTCCCCTTACTTCGCTTCTCTTGGCTTCCAGCTCCTTCATGGAGATTCCGCCACCGGTCTTATTCATTATACGAATGGTCTCGTCAGCATAATCCTTGGCCTCTTGTAAAATCAGCCTTGCCTCCTCATTGGCCTCTCGTATTATTTTCTCCTTGGATTCCGTTACCTTATCAAGTCGGTTCCTTAAGTCTCTCTCAAGGCCCTCTATTCTTGCCTTGGCCGCGTCAACCTCTTCTCTGTCCTTCTCCAAGGTGATTCGGTTGTTCTCAAGAGTCGCTATCAAATCCTCGAAGCTTTCCTTCTCCTCGGTAATCTGTTCCTTGGCTGCTTCGATTATCTCATCGGAAAGACCCAGTTTCTTTGATATGGCAAAGGCATTGCTCTTTCCGGGAATTCCGATTAAAAGTCTGTAGGTGGGACGTAAGGATTCCACATCAAACTCACAGCAAGCATTCTCAACAAATTTGGTTGAGAGCGCATATACCTTAAGCTCGCTGTAGTGTGTGGTTGCCATGGTTCTTATTCCCCTGTCATGGAGATAATTAAGAATGGCTATGGCAAGAGCCGCACCCTCCGTAGGGTCTGTTCCTGCACCAAGCTCATCAAACAGGCACAAAGAATTTTCGTCTGCCCGCTCCAATATCTTAACTATACTCGTCATGTGGGACGAAAAAGTGGACAGGCTCTGCTCGATGCTCTGCTCATCTCCGATATCCGCATAAACCTCTGTGAATACGGAAAGGGATGATCTGTCAGCCGCAGGTATATGAAGGCCTGCCTGACCCATGAGAATAAAGAGCCCCACTGTTTTAAGTGATACCGTCTTACCACCTGTATTGGGTCCGGTAATTACCAGTAAGTCAAAGTCGTCTCCCAAATGGATATCTATGGGTACCACTGTCTTCTTATCCAAAAGAGGATGTCTTCCCCTTCTGATTCTGATTATCTTATCGTCATTAAACACAGGACGGGACGCATTCTCATCTGCTGCCAGTCCTGCTTTGGCAAAAATAAAGTCCAACTTCGACATTATCTTATAGTTTGCAACCAGTTCCTCCGTGTGAGAGCCTGCAATTGCACTTAAATCCCTTAAGATAATTCCGATTTCTTCTTTCTCCTGAAGCTCCAGTTCCCTGATTTTGTTATTTAACTCAACCACAGAAGCAGGCTCAATGAAAACTGTTGAACCTGTTGAGGACTGATCATGAACCATTCCGGGGACATTTGCCTTGTACTCAGCCTTAACGGGAAGACAGTATCTGTTATTACGCATGGTAATAACTGCATCCTGAAGATATGTCCTTGCGCTTCCGTTAACCAGTGAATTTAACTGGGAGTGAATCTTCTCTCCGGCATGTATTTTATTTCTTCTTATAGTTTTGAGATTGGGGCTTGCATCATCTGCTATCTCTTCTTCAGAGATAATGCATCTTCTAATCTCTTTGGACAGATTGGAGAGGGGTGATAATCCTTCAAAATACTCTGTAAGCGAATCATCAGGTGTTTCTTCCCTGTCCTTTTCCCCATACTTCTTAACTCTCTCCACATTCTCAAGAAGTCCGGCTATGGATAAAAGCTCAGCTATGGAAAGGGTGCTGCCTATCTCAAGAGACTTTACCGAGTATCCGATATCCTTGTTATTTCCAAAGGAGATACTGCCTTTTTTCAAGATATAACCAAAGGCATCCGCTGTCTCCGTCTGGGCCTTCTCAATCTCCTCCAGATCACTCATGGGGAGAAGTTCTCTGCATAACTTCCTTCCGGGTTCAGATGTAGCCTTGTCCGTAAGGAGTTTTATTATCTTGTCATACTCAAGAGTATGTAAAACTTTATCATTCATTATTCAATAACCTTTTGTTCCTTTTCATCTGCCAAAGCAAGAGAGAAGACAAACTCTGTTCCGACGCCCTCGGTGCTGATTACATCGATGTGCTCTTCGTGGGAGTGGATAATCTCCTTTGTAATGGACAATCCAAGTCCCGTTCCTTTCTTGTCCTTACCTCTTGAGGCATCGGACTTGTAGAAACGGTCAAATACATATTTCTGATCTTCCTTGGGAATACCAATTCCGTAATCTTTGACAGATACAAATACTTTGTTTTTCTTTTCTGTTGTTTCTATTTTAATCAGTGAATCGTGATGGCTGAACTTAATTGCATTATCAGTCAGGTTATAGAGAACCTGCTGTATTTTTTCCATGTCCGCATTAACATAAAGCTCTTCTCCCGTAAGAATAAGTTCAATTGCCAGCTTCTTATTCTTGCAGGTTCCCTCAAATGTTGCTGCAACATTTCTGATTACCGCGTTTATGTCAAAATTCGTTCTGTTAAGCATTAAACCTTTAGTGTTAAGGTTGTTTAATGTAAGCAGAGAGTTGGTTAACTTGGTAAGTCTCTCTGTTTCATTCAAAACGATGGTCAGATATTTCTCATGCATCTCGGGCGGAATGGTTCCGTCTATCATTGCCTCAAGATATCCTCTGATGGAAGTAAGGGGCGAGCGGAAGTCATGGGAAACGTTGGCCACAAATTTCTTCTGATCGTCCTCTGCTCTGGCAATCTCGCTGGCCATATATCCCAGGGCTGCTGCCAGATATCCCATCTCATCGTTGGATTCCACCTGGAACTCATAATGCATGTTTCCTGACGCGTACTGCTCGGTTGCATAAGTAATCTTCTTAAGCGGCGAGTATACCAGCTCCGTAAAGAAGATAAGAACAATCAGCGAAAGCAAAAATGCTATCAAAAGGGTGATATATGCAATACTCAAATACTTCTCGGAGGCCTGAGCTATCTGGGCCATGGATGAATTGATTACCACGTATCCTCTGACCTTGTAAGTTGCGGTAATGGGTGCATAAACCGTAAGCACATCCGTATTATAGTAGCCATAAAAGTCATCTATCATATAATAGGAAGTTCCTGCCGCGGTGGGATCAAAATTCTCAATTATCTCCACATTATCCACATCAAGAGGTGTATCTGAACTAAGAACCACTCTTCCTGAAGGGTTGATTACTCGAATTGTGGCGTTGATGAAAACGCTGAGTACATCAAGCTGATTCTTAACCGCTCCCAAGGAAGTGTCGTTTGTATACAGGCCCGACGCATAAGTATCTGCAATCAGTACTGCCTCTGTATACAAATCCTCGGCTCTCTCCTTCTTCAAAGTATCCTGCGCAATCATGGGTACAAGAAGGCCTATAAGAAAGAATGCAAAGACACCGAAAATAATATATGCAATTATAAATTTAAGGTAGAGTGTCTTTTTCATTAACTTAGTTCGTTGTTACCTCAACTTTAAATGTCATTTCTTTGTATTCATCCTGGGCGGGCCTTTTAACCGTTATGGATACAGCCTCTCCGGGATGAGCGCTCATTATGGCGTTTGTATAGGTGGCAAATCTGTCAACATTCTTATCATTGACGGAAACTATAACGTCACCTCTCTGGATTCCTGCAAGCATGGCAGGAGAATCCATGTAAATCTCCTTGATGAAAGCTCCGTAGGGAATGTCCTGTGTGTTGTGTATCTCCATGGTTACATCGGTTCCGACAATTCCCGCATAGGGAATCTCTATTCCGTTGCCCATCTTGGTGATTATCTTTTTAAGCTCGCTTATTCCGATGGCACAAAGCGCATTTCCCATGTCGGAGGTGTTCTCCTTCATGGCAATAATTCCGATAACCTGCCCTTTCATGTCCATAAGAACTCCGGATCCGTTAGCCGAACCGTAGATATCTGTGGTAATAAGCTTATAGTTGGAGTCAGCCTTATTAAGAACGGAAGAATCGGAAGTAATACGACCGAAACATACGCTCTTGTCGTGTCCCACAGGACTTCCGATGGCCACCACCTGAAGGCCTGCCAGTCCGGAAACCGGATTGGAGGAACCAAGGGATGCAATCTTAATGTTTTCCGTCAGATATTCCGGAATTGATGAAAGAGGCACACCCACAACCGCAAGATTGGTTTCGCCATCGTGCATCTTCTCGTAACCTTCAACATTGGTTCCGTCAAAAAATGTAACCGTAATCTTCTCAGCTTTCGCGATGTTTGTCCTGTCCACAAGAATAAGCAGATCCACATCATTATTAAAGAAGATAAAACCGGCTGTTGCTCCTTTACTCTCGTAGGTCTCATTAAACCAGTCTGTATTGGACACGGCTCCGGTTACGGTAACCATTGCCTTCTGCTGCTCTCTTACGTACTCAACACTGGCATCTCCCAGCTGATTGTAGTCATCAAGTGTCTTGGGGATTGTTGCCACAATCTCCTCAATCTTCTCTTCGGGAATCTCCTGAACCTCGGGAGTTACCTCCTCGGGCTGCTCATCAACCAGCATATCCTCAGGAGCAATCTCATCATTAATATCTATCTCCTCCGGGAAATCGACCTGCTTGGGTGTTTCTTCAGGAGCCAGTCTCTTACTGATTAAAGGTTCCATAATAAGGAAGGTTACACTTGCAATAAGCGCAAAAACAACCCCTAATCCCGCTGTGATTAAGGTTCTTCTCAAAAGTCTCTTTTTATTTATGGGACGCTCTTTGATTTTCTCTCGTAAAAAATCAGAGTCCTGCATCAACTGATCGTTTTCTGCCATGATTTACTCCTTTTTTACATTTTACCATATTTCCTCAGTCCTTCCACTCCAGTCTGTGTAAGTTTCCGGTGCGTTCCATGGACTTAAAACCATTCTGTCTCAATGCCTCATAAAGAACTATGGCAACGGAATTGGAAAGATTAAGGGATCGGATTTCCGGAAGCATGGGAATTCTTATACAGTTTTCCTCGTTATCCACCAGAATTTCTTCGGGAATTCCCGCGCTTTCTTTGCCAAACATAATATAATCGTTCTCTCCGAAGCTTACTTCCGTGTAAGAACGTCTTGCTTTTGTGGTGGCATACCATATCTTTGCTCCGGGATTTTTATCAAGAAATTCCTGATAGTTTATATATCTTGTTACATCAAGATGTTCCCAGTAATCCATTCCGGATCTCTTGATACTCTTCTCGTCCAGTCTGAATCCCAAAGGTTCTATAAGGTGTAAGGTTGATCCCGTAGCCACACAGGTCCTTCCGATATTTCCCGTATTTGCGGGGATTTCAGGTTGATGTAAAACTATATTCATAATATCCTCTTTCAAAAATCTTTAATTGTTTTTGGTGCTGTTTCTATTATAATTGATACAAGAGGCTGTTTTGACAAAAAATTAAATTTTTTAAAAAATATTAAAAAAGCTGTTGACCTTCCATCTTGTGGAAGGTGTAAATTCGGATTATCGAAAGGCCAATCGACAGCTTTAGAGGTTTTGAATGAAGATTAATCAGGTTGAAGAATTGGTTGGAATCACAAAAAAGAATATTCGCTTCTATGAGGATCAGGGACTTTTAAATCCTTCCAGAAATCCCGAGAACGGATACAGAGAATATTCTTTGGAAGATGTGAATGAGCTTTACAAAATCAAGTTTTTAAGAAAGCTTGCAATCCCCTTGGAGGATATCAAGCAGGTACAAAGGAAAGAGCTTTCCTTAAATCAATGCTTTGAGAAACAAAGTGATAATTTAAAGAAGGAAATACACTCCCTTGAAGCCGCTTATGAACTCTGTGATTCCATAAAGGAAAAGAACCTCGAGTATTCGGATTTCAAAGCAGAAGAGTACCTGGAAGAGATAAGAAATCTCGAAAAAGGAGGTAAGACATTTATGGATGTGTCAAATACCGACGTTAAAAAGAAAAAGAATGGTGCACTTATAGCCGCCATAGTATTCTCACTTCTTATAATCAGTTATGTGGTATTGATTGGAATAGCCGGAATACCTGACGGAATGCCCATCTCAATGATGATACTTCTCGGAAGTATCGGAGCTATTGTTATTATAGGGTGCATAATTGCACTGATTCAAAGATTCAAGGAAATCGAAGGAGGAGAAGAAGATGAAGCTAGTAAGTATTGAAACAATTCCCGGAACAGAGTTTGAGGCAATAGGCCTTGTTAAAGGTACTGTTGTACAGTCCAAGAACTTTGGTAAAGATTTTATGGCCGGCATGAAGACCCTGGTTGGTGGAGAGATTAAAAGCTACACCGAAATGTTAATCGAGGCACGTCAGATTGCCACCAAGCGTATGGTTGACGAGGCTGAATCTCTCGGAGCTGATGCCATCGTAGGTGTACGTTTCGGATCATCAGCTGTTATGCAGGGTGCTGCAGAGGTTATTGCCTTCGGAACAGCTGTTAAATTCAAATAGTTCTACCCAATAATATTAAGAGGAGAGAGAATAATAATGAGTCAGACTGTATCAAGTGCAGCTATGGGCGGAATGGTTTTCTCATTGTGTATAGCATTTTTGCTTCCTATTGCACTTATGATTATCGCAAAGATTAAATTAAAACCCTGGTTTCTTTCAGTAATTGTGGGAGCCGGCACATTTATAGCATTTGCCTTTATTCTTGAAAGTATTCTGCATAGTGTTGTAATGATGCTCACCGGAGATTTACTCACAAACAATTTATGGTTCAGAGCAATTTACGGCGGACTTGCTGCCGGAATCTTTGAGGAAACCGGTCGACTGGTGGCTTTCAAAACAGTTATGAAGAAGCACCTTACCAAGGAAAACAGCATTATGTACGGCATAGGACATGGTGGAATCGAGGCCATACTTATTCTTGGAACCGCATGTATTTCAAATCTGTCCACAGCAGCTATGATTAACAGCGGAAACATCGAGACCCTTTATTCGGCTCTTACCGAACCCACTCTGTCAGCAACAAAGGCAGGGGTTGAAACCCTTATTGCCACTCCCGCCCTTACATTCTACCTGGGAGGAGTTGAGAGAATTTCCGCAATTACCCTTCATATCTGTCTCTCATACATAGTTTACAGAGCAGTTAAGGATAAGAACATTAAGCTGTTTATCCTGGCAATTGCAATCCATGCATTCATCGATGCCGTTACAGTTTTTTTGGCTTCCGTAACATCTGCTCTGGTTCTTGAGATTGTTCTTATGGCAATGGTTGCCGTTATTGCAGTCTTTGTAGCAAAGGCTTATAAGAAAGAACCTGCAACAGTTGAAGAAGTTGCATAAATCAAAAAGGCGGGTACCTTAGGTATCCGCCTTAATTATTTGTCTTCTTATTTCTTTTCGGCTCTTAACTTCTTAACGAACCTGTCAAGTCTTCCGATTGCTTCCCTTAAGTTATCAATTGAATATGCATAGGATATTCTAAGGAAGCCTTCTCCGCTGTTTCCGAATGCTGTACCGGGAACTGCAGCAACCTTTTCTTCCTCAAGGAATCTTGTGGCAAACTCTTCACTGGTCATTCCGAATTCCTTAATGCAGGGGAATACATAGAATGCACCGAAGGGTTCGAAGCACTCAAGACCCATCTCCTTAAAAGCGTTCATAAGGAAACGTCTTCTCTGGTTATATGCGGTCTTCATTTCAGCCACATCGTTGTCACCGTTCTTTAATGCTTCAATTGCTGCATACTGGCTGGTGGTAGGTGCGCACATGATTGCGAACTGGTGAATCTTTGTCATCTGAGCAATGATTTCTGCAGGTCCGCATGCATAACCAAGTCTCCAACCTGTCATTGCATATGCTTTGGAGAAACCGTTAATGAGAATTGTTCTCTCCTGCATTCCGGGAAGGCTTGCTATGGAAACGTGCTCTCCCTTATATGTAAGCTCTGCATAAATCTCATCGGACATAACAAGTAAATCCTTCTCGATGATAACCTTTGCAATAGCCTCCAAATCCTTTCTCTCCATAATTGCCCCGGTAGGGTTATTGGGGAAAGGAAGAATCAGTACCTTAGTCTTTTCGGTACAAGCGTCCTCAATTTCTTTTGCTGTAAGTCTGAACTCGTTCTCTGCCTTAAGATCAATGATAACGGGCTTGGCTCCTGCAAGAATTGCACAGGGCTCGTAGGATACGTAGCTGGGCTGAGGAATAAGGACCTCATCACCGGGATTGATGACCGCACGAAGACCCACGTCAATTGCTTCGGAACCACCGACGGTGATAAGCACTTCCTTTAAAGGATCGTACTCCAACCCGTTCTTTCTTTTCATGTAATTACATATCTCTTCACGAAGTTCCTTAAGACCTGCATTTGAGGTATAGAAGGTTTTACCCTTCTCAAGGGAATAGATACCCTCATCTCTTATGTGCCATGGTGTGTCAAAATCAGGCTCACCTACACCTAAAGAGATGGCATCTTTCATCTCGCTTACAATATCAAAAAACTTTCTGATGCCCGAAGGCTTTAGGCCGACAACCTGGTCGGATAGCATATTTCTCATAATGTTATCCTCTCTCTCTCATCAGCGTGTTCTTTTTTGAAGATTGTTCCGTGTTCCTTATATTTCTTAAGGATGAAGTGTGTTGCTGTACTAAGAACGTTATCAAGGGTTGAAAGCTTGTCGGATACAAAGGAAGCAACCTCCTTGATGGTCTTGCCCTCAATGATGATAAGAAGGTCATAACCGCCGGACAAAAGATATACAGCATCCACTTCGGGATACTTGTAAATTCTTTCAGCCATGGAATCGAAGCCCTGACCTCTCTGAGGCGTAACCTTTACTTCAATAAGAGCACCCACCTTCTCGAGGCTGGTTTTCTCCCAGTTGATCATTGTGTGATAACCGCAGATGATTCCTTCGCTCTCAAGCTTTGCCATTTCATTTACTACATCTATTTCTTCAACTCCAAGGATTACTGCCAGTTCTTTTAAATCTATTCTGCTGTTCTTCTCGATTACAGCCAATAATTCTTCTCTCATGCTTTTTCTCCTTTTTATTCAAATAATATGTATATGGAGTCCGCCGCAGGCTTATCCACGTAGCGAACCTCATCGTCATTCAGTATTATCTTATCATTATTCGCCTTTGTTGTGCCAATCAAAACCGCTTCAACTCCTTCTTCCGATAAGGCATCCTTGTATCCTTCTCCATCAGGAGTCATTACAAGCATGGTGCCGTCGGACATAAGTTCATAGGGATTAATCCCCAAAAAGTCGCAGATTTCCACACTTTCCTGGCGAATGGGTATCTTCTTTAATTCAATTTCAAGTCCTACCCCGGCAATTCTTGCTGCCTCCCAAAGGCATCCGAAGATTCCGCCCTCAGTAACGCTAAACATTCTGCAAGGGAAGGACTTCATGGCGGTGGCGGCCTCAGGAAGAAGTATCAGATCCCTGTCAAAAACTTTCGCTTCCTCAATATAACGCGAAGGGTATCTTTTCTTTAGCTCCTCTTCCTTCTCTTTGGCAAGAATCGCTGTTCCGGAAAGGGCGATGGGTCTTGTAAGAAGAATATCCCAGCCTGCCTCAACCTCAGGAAGGTCCTTTTCCTTTCTGCTTCCGATAATAGTAACGGAGATTACGGGTTCCTTGATTCTTTTGTCTGTTTTGGTGCTTCCGCCGGATACGGAAATATCCAGCTCTTTTGCTGTCTTTGCCGCAGCCTTCATAAGGTTTGCAAGTTCGGGCTCCTCCAAGTTTTCAGGTAAAAGAAGCGCCAACTGTGCAGCCTCGGGTTTTCCACCCTGGGCATAAATATTGTTGACACCCCTTAACATGGAGAATTTTAAGGAATCCTCCGCACCTGTAAGGAGAACCTGGTGAGTGCTTGCAAGGGCAAATTCCTCACCATATGAAAAAACGGCGCAATTATCCCTAGGGCTTGCACCGTGCACCAATCTGTTACCTGTTGTATATGTATTTTTCAAAACGGATCGCTTCAGCGTATTCTCTGAGATTTTCCCGATTCTCATGGTTCCTTCTACTTTCCGTGTCTAATTTTTTATGATAGTATGGTATGGAATTATTACCGAACTATACGTAATAGAGAAGCATTGGAACAACCATTGCAAGAACAACTACTGCGATGATGATTCCGGAAATAATTCTTTTAGTTTTCTGATTGTGAAAATTGAACATTTTTCGCTCCCATAAACTGTTACATTTAACTAAGTAACTGAAAGGAATTATATATGAAATTCCCCCTTTTGGCAAGTTTACTGGTATTTGTAGTATGGATTGCCTACGAAATTCATAAAGCCCATAAAAAAGATGATAAATTCATGGCGGATTTTTGGGAAAGAGAAAGGGAAGCTGACTCCACCAGAAGAAAAAGTCTGGCGGATTTAAACTATATCACCATTCCCCTTGATGAGCTTACTCTCCCCGATGATTCAGATGATGAATTAAAGGAAGACTTCTCTGTTCTTGAAAACATCTCAAAGGGCAAGATAGTTAAGCTTTCCGAGTATACCAACACAGAACTTAAGTTAAAATACGGAGCTCCAAACCTTCCTCTTCTTACAGAATGGGATTCCAATTATGCCACAATGGTCCAGACACTTCAGAAAATTGCAGTGTCACTTTTCAAATCAGGAAACCTTGCTCTTGCTGAGAAATATTTGGATTTTGCCATAGAGTCAGGAACGGACGTAAGCCAGTCCTATTACCTGCTTGCAGATATATATGAGAAAAAAGGTGAGCCCGACAGAATCACCGAACTGGAACTTCTGGCAGGAAACCTTGGCTCAATAATGAAGGAAGCCATGCTCGAGAACCTTTCGGAGGCCGGCCCCCACAGTGATTTCCTGAGAAATCCCTATTAAGTCTTTCGGAGAAGAATATGAGTCAGTACAAAGTAAGACCCGTTTATAACATATTGAAGAAGTACAAGGACGATCCCGAGTTTCCTTTGAGCATTGATATCGCGGTGCCCGGTTCCAAGAGCATTACAAACAGAGCTCTTCTTACAGCTGCTTTGGCGGAGGGTGAGAGTAATCTCTACGGTCTTGCCAAGGGCGATGATGTTGACGCTTTTATCTCATGTCTTAAGGATCTTGGATTTTCCCTTGAGCTTGATGACAAGAAGAATAACGTTAAGGTTAAGGGCTGTGGCGGAAGCATTCCCCTTAAGAAAGCTTCCATTAATGTAAACAGCGCCGGAACCGCAGCAAGATTTTTAACCACGATCCTTGCTCTGTCCGACGGAGAATACCACATCGACGCTTCCGAACAAATGAAGAAGCGCCCCATGGGGGATTTGATTAATGCACTTAAACCCCTTGGTGCCACTTTTACCTTTGAGGAAAAAGAGAATTCTCTCCCCTATACCGTTAAGGGGGCAGGTAAGGTCACGGCAAAGGAGGCTTTGGTTGACATAACAAAGAGCAGCCAATTCCTTTCAGGACTTATTCTGGCGGCTCCGCTTTTACCGGAGGGATTCAAGGTAAAGATGGCGGGCAAACACAGCTTAAGCTATGTTGATATGTCCGTTGAACTGATGAAGAGCTTCGGCCTTGAGCCAAAGTACGAATCTGACTGTGTAACCATTAATGCAGGAAACTACAAAGGAATTGATTATCATATAGAACCGGATATGTCCTCAGCGGCATATATCTATTCCATGTGTCCGCTTCTCGGTGTTCCCGCTTCCGTAAAGGGAGTAGGGGATTCATCCATCCAAAGTGACTATGAGTTCATCAATGCTTTATACCAGACAGGATGCGAGGTTGACACCTCCGATGGCAAATTAACGCTTTACCCGCCTGTGGACGGAGAGATAAAGGGCGTTGTAATCGATATGGATGATTGTCCCGACCAGGCTATGACCATGGCAGTTATTGCATGCTTTGGCAACAGGCCCACAATGATTACCGGTCTTTCTTCTCTTAAATATAAGGAATCAGACAGACTGAATGCCATTGTCACCGAACTTACCAAGCGTGGAATAAAGACGGAGCATACGGATGACTCTATAAGCATCTACCCCGGTATTCCAACCGCCGGTGTTGTGGACACTTATGAAGATCATCGAATGGCTATGGCATTTTCCTTAATGGGACTTAGAAGTGAGGGCATCGTTATTGATAATCCCGAGTGTGTAAACAAGACTTTCCCCTCATATTTCGAGGCTCTTGATTCACTCTGTGACTTTATAGAGAACATTTAACATACAGGGTAACGGGTATTTTCTTACCTGTTACCCTTAATTTATTACCTGTTACCCTAAAACCCTTTTTTTACGCCGTTTCTTTTGTATAATACAATCATGAACAACTTGAAGGTCAAAATCGAAATCGATCCCGAGGTTACGGGATGCGAAGTGACAATTAAATGCGCCGAAGTTGACAGTACGGTAGTGGGAATCCAGAAGCTCCTTTCGGATACCAATTCCCAAATCGGACAAATCAGTTTCTTCAAAGAGGATTCAGAGTATTTCCTTCCTCTTAACAAGATTTTGTTCTTCGAAACCGACGGCGGTGTAATAAGGGCCCACACCGCTAACGATGAATTCGAAGCAAAATACAAACTCTACGAGTTAGAGGAGAGGCTGCCTGCATATTTTACCAGAATATCCAAGTCCACCATACTGAATACTCACAAGGTTTATTCCATTACAAAGAACCTTACAGGCGCCAGCAAAGTGGAGTTCCAAGGCACCTACAAGACTGTATACTGTTCCAGAAACTACTACAAGTCTTTAAAGGAAAGCCTGGCTCCTTAAGATGGAGGGCTTGATATGTACATTACGGTATTTAGACATTTAATGATTTTAATAAGATAGCGCTTTTAAAAGGAGAACGAATCATGAACAAAAGAACAAAAAACGTAATTTCAGCAATATTATTAATTGCATTGGCTGTTTGCCTTATTCTTTGGAAACTAAATGTATTTAACTTACCCGTAACATTTGCAGGTGTGGGAACCTGGGGAATCATCGTTTCAATCATTATGCTGGTTGTTATTTTCCACAGCATCATTGATTTAAGCTTTGGTGGAATCTTCATCCCCTTGGCAGTACTTGCAATAATCTTTGATAAACCTTTGGGAATTACAGCTATTACCCCTTGGATCGTAATTATTGCAGCCGTACTTTTGACAATTGCTTTTGATAAGCTTTTCCCCAATCATAGAAGTCACTATGTTCATTTTGATAATGGACACAGAAGAGGACGTAACGATGATATCGTAGGAGGAGAGCACAACTCTTCCTTTACCGAGTCCGAATCCAACGAAGATGACGAAAACGGTTATATCTATCACTCAATGAGATTCGGTGGAACCACCAAGTATGTTCGTACCAAGAATCTTGCGGTTGCAGAACTTAGCTGCCAGTTTGGAGAAATGAGTGTATTCTTTGACGGCGCTGAAGTTCCCAGCGGAAAGGTCAACATCATCTGCCACTCTTCCTTCGGTGAGATGCAGCTTTTCATTCCCAAGGAATGGCATGTAATCAATAAATTATCAGTAACCCTTGGCGATTGCGAGGACAGAAGCTATGTGTCAAACGACGATCCCAATGCCGTACAGTGCGTAATTGATGGCTCAGTTACCTTCGGTGATTTGAAGATTACAATGATTTGATAAAACAAAAATAATAGGTTATTATAGAAACAGGGCGGGAGTGAATAACTCCTGCCCTATTTTTATGTGGAGGTCCATATGTATTATTCAAGCATCGGGGTGATTTCTTTATCACTTCTTTTAATACTAAACCATAAGTTTTTCGTTAAAGCTGATAGCAGTCCTGCCTCCACGGCTTATCTACGTTACAAGAATTATTTTTTCAGTGTAATGGGGTTCGCCACAGTGGATATTCTGTGGGGAATTTTAAGCAGCCTTAACGCATCTGCTCTTCTTTATATCGATACTATTTTTTATTTTATAATCATGACATTTTCTGTCCTTTTATGGGTTCATTACGTGGTCTCATATCTGGATCCCAGAAATCGATTCGGGCGAATTCTTGTCTACGCTGCAAATGTACTCTTTGCCCTCGAAATACTGATTCTTATAGTCAATTTCTTTACCCCTGTTCTTTTCTACTATGATAATGAATTTGATTATGTCCCGGGTGTAGCCAGGTATTTCACCTTCGGGGTTTTGTTTTTGATGTTTCTTTCCACTTCAATTCACGCATACATCATTTCATCCAGAACCACCGGAAAAGAAATAATACACAACAGAACTGTAGCTTTCTCCGGTTTTGCCCTTTCCCTTTTTATGTTTTTCCAGATTATATATACAGATTTCCCTTTTTATACCGTCGGATGCCTGATTGCCACTACTTTGATTCATGTTTTTATTGAGGAAGATGAGCGAAAGATATTCAACAAGGAAAAAAGAAACCTACAACCACATTGCCGCTTCCCTGGCTGAAGAATTTGAGGCAATCTACTACATAAATATGGAAACAGGAAAGTATCAGGAGTTTTCCACCAGTGAGCAGTATGCCTCCCTGAACGTGCCTACAACTCTCAACGATTTCTTTTCTGAAACCAGGGAAAACATCAAGAAATTCGTACATCCCGATGATCAGGAATTCGCTCAGTCCCTATTTATCAAAGAAAACATGCTCAAAAACCTTGAAGATAAAAGTTCCTATTCCTTTAAATATCGATTGCTGATTAATGGAAAGCCTAGATATTTCAGTTTCACCGTCTTCCGTGCCGGTGACAATCAGCATATTGTTGTTTGCGACAAAGATGTACATGATGAAATTACTGCAGAATCTGCCCGCCTTAAGAAGCAAAAAGACAGTCTTAAGGCCCTTAAGACCGAAAAAGAACTGGCTAGACGTGACGAACTTACGGGAGTTAAGAACAAAACTGCCTACATGGAATTGGTCAGCTCCGTACAGGGCAACATAGACAACGGATTGGATTATCTTACTTTTGCCCTTGTGGTTTGCGATATAAACAATCTTAAGGAAATAAATGATAAGGAAGGTCACCGGGCGGGAGATGAGTATATAAAAGAATGCTGCACCTTCATATGCAGTATCTTTGCCCACAGCCCTGTATTCAGAATCGGCGGAGATGAATTTGTTGTCTTTCTGAGAGGAAACGATTTTTTAATTAAAGAAGAATTGGTAGAAAAGTTTAAGAAAGAAATTACATATAATGCCAAAACAAACACAGGCCCCGTTGTTGCCATAGGAATGTCTGCTTATAAGCCCGAATCAGATGTTTCTGTTTCTGATATTTTTGAGCGCGCCGACAATCTTATGTATGAGAACAAACGAAGCCTCAAAACTATTCAAGGTC
>JAFZSQ010000084.1 GCA_017619295.1 Lachnospiraceae bacterium | reverse complement strand
CTTAAGCAGCATGACCGGGAATCAGCTTGCAAGAACAGGGTTGGATGAAAACATCCTCACTAATATGAGGATAAAACATGCTCTTGCAGTAAAATATGCCAGATTTCTTGTAAATACCTGTGATTTAACAGGATATTCCGAAGACCCAGAAAAGCTTCTAAACTGGGACGGCGTGTATTATCAAGAAAAGATTCTACCGGAACATACAGTAAAGACTAATGATAAGGTTCTGGATAAAATAACGTTGGGAAAAATAACAGTGAATTATGAGTAATTCTATTTGAATGTGTTAGAATTATTTCATGAAAACAAGAATCGTTCTCAAAGAGATAATCGTATCGATTTCAAAAAGAATTTACAAACCCCAGAAACTCTGTGTTTCTGGGGATTTTTTATGCTTTTGCAACCAAATTTAACAAAAAATAGTAAAATATGTAAGCTTTGCTTGGTGGACGGGCGGAGCTTACTTTTTTATTATTAAGAAAAATGTTAAAATATTTAGCAAAGGTGGTAGAAATATGAGAAAGACATACTTAGATAATATTCGCTGGATAACAGTAGTGCTGGTTGTCATCTATCATGTAATTTACATATTTAACGGCGTAGTACAGCATGGGATAATCGGCCCCTTCAGTGAACATCAGCCTCAGGATATATATCAGTACATAGTATATCCATGGTTCATGTTACTACTGTTTGTGGTATCCGGCATGTCAGCGCGCTACGAGCTGGGCAAGCGAACAGAGAAGGAATTCATAAAAGTAAGGACGAGAAAATATCTTGTGCCTTCAACAATCGGCCTTCTGGTGTTCGGCTGGATTCTTGGCTATTACAACATGCTGATGTCCGGTGCATTCGATTCCATGAGCAATGTACCGGGGCCAATCCTTTTCCTTATAATGGCAGTCAGCGGATTAGGTCCTCTGTGGTACCTCCAGATGCTCTGGATCTTCAGCCTGATACTTGTACTGCTCAGAAAGATAGAAAAAGACAGATTCTATAATATCTGTGGCAAGGCCAATACTCTGATGCTCATACTCCTTGTTATACCTGTATACGGAGCAGCACAGATACTCAACACACCGATAATAGTGGTATACAGATTCGGTATCTACGGACTGGGCTTTTTGATCGGCTACTTTGTACTGTCCCATGACGAAGTGATGGATGGACTTGGCAAAAACTGGCTGTTATTAAGCATCCTTGCTCTCGCATCCTGCATTGCCTTCGTGATTTTATATAAAGGGCAGTCTTATCCGGATCACGTTGTTCTGGATACAATCATGTGCAACGTATACGCATGGTTTGGAACTCTCGGAATACTTGCCTTCATGAAAAAATGGGGCAATTCCACGAATGCTTTCTCAAAGTGGATGTGCAAAAAATCATGGGGCTTATACGTATTCCATTATCTGATGATCGCGGTCAGCGGATGGTATCTGCATACACTGTGTCCGTCCCTTGCACCCATCATCGTATACCTGCTGGTTACAATAGCAGCATTCGCAGGCTCCTACCTTCTGTATGAAATCATAAGCCGCATACCTTTCATAAGGTGGTGTGTTCTGGGAATAAAAAAGGAGAAGAAAGAATGAGTTTTGCAGATAACCTTGTGGAATTGAGAAAGCTTAATAACCTGTCACAGGAAGATATTGCGGAGAAGATAGGCGTATCCAGACAGACCCTTTCAAAATATGAGACAGGAGAGTCGCTGCCGGATATAGAAAGATGTAAGATGCTGGCTGACCTATTTGATGTAACCATGGATGACCTTATATCATATGAAAAGAATGATTCGGACAACCTGGGATATGCTATACCGCCGAAAGGAAAACATATCTTTGGAATGGTCAAAGTGGGAGATAAGGGTCAGATTGTTATTCCTGCCAAGGCAAGAAAGATCTTCGATATTAAAACAGGCGACAATCTGATTGTCCTCGGAGATGAATTCCAGGGTATAGCTCTAATTAAGGAGACGGGCCTTCTCGGTATTATCAACAGTGCGAAAGAAAGTATAGAGTGACGTGGAAGTATCAGAACCCCGGTATTTACCGGGGTTCTTTTTATGCCTAAACCCGCCTTTGATTATCAAAAGCCACAAGAACTTACAAAAATGTAAGTTTTAAGGCAAGAATGTAAGGCAAAGAAATTTTTTTTGCTATGGCCCTTTGCTATACTGACTGCAGTTGAAAAATAAATGCAATAATCAGGAGACTGTGAAATGAGAAAGATGTTAGAGTTAAGGGGTTTACACAAAACATACTATACCAAGCGTTCAAACGTGCAGTATGAGGCTTTGAAAGGAATTTCATTTGATGCCGAGGAAGGTGACTTCATAGCGATTATGGGGGAATCGGGTTCTGGAAAGACTACGACGTTAAATATCATAGCATCCTTGGATGCCGCGACTTCCGGAGAAGTGATTATCGGAGGAAGCGACATTTCCAAGATGGACAATAAAGAAATCTGCAGATTCAGAAGAGAGAAACTGGGATTTGTGTTCCAGGATTTTAATCTGCTTAACTATTTCACCGTTAAGGACAACATTGCCTTTCCTCTTGTGCTTCTTAATAAGAGCAAGAAGGAGATTAACGAAAGAGTTGAGGAACTTGCGGAAAAAACAGGCATCACCAAGCTTTTAAACAAATACCCCTATGAAATTTCGGGAGGTGAAAAGCAAAGAACCGCTGTTGCCAGAGCCCTTGTATGCAAGCCTGCTTTGGTGCTTGCGGATGAGCCTACGGGAGCCCTTGACTCCAAGAATTCAGAACAGTTAATGGACCTGTTTAAAACATTTAACGATCTTGGACAGACCATAATCATGGTTACCCACAGCGTTAAATCAGCCTCAAAGGCTAAAAGGGTATTGTTCTTAAAGGACGGCGTCATCGGAACCACGCTTGATAAGAGTGAACAGACCGATGAGGCATTTGAAGAAGAAATAGCAAACTTTTTATATAACGCAAGAAAGTAAGGTGGAAAGATGAAACAGACATTTTGGGCAAAAATCGCGTTCAAAAACATTCTGGAAAACAAAAAGTTCCACCTTGTAAATCTGATAGTAAGCGTGTTTACAATCACATCCTTTTACCTCTTTGCTTTTACTGCCACCAATAAGGGCCTTGCGGTGGTTAAAGGATACGACAGCGTAAGATTTATTTTGCTGGTGGCTTGCGTTTTCCTCGCAATAATTTCTTTTGCCTTCAAGGTATATACCAATCGTCTTCTCTTGAAAAGAAGAAACAAGGAACTTGGACTTTATGCCGTATGGGGGCTTGAACCAAAGAACATTAACAGCATTCTTTCCTTTGAAACTCTCTACATGTTTGTGGTTTATTCTTCTGTGGGAATCGCTTTGGGAGTGTTCTTACAAAAGTACTTATATAAGGTGCTTTTCCGCCTTATGCGCTGCGATTTTAAATACTCGGGCGAGTTTTCGGCCACAAATATATATGTATCGTTAATAGTGTTTGCGGTTATGGATATCATTATTCTTTTTAAGAACATGATTTCCGCCAACAAGAAAAAAATCATTGCCCTTCTCAAAGAAGAAGATACCGTTGAGCCGGTAAAGAAACTTCATCTGATTGATGTTTTAAAGGGAATTTTTGGAGTAGCGCTTATAATCGGCGCGTATATCTATATAAATCGCGTGGACGACTTTGTAAACAGCATAAGGACACTGGTTCTTGCAATCGGTATATTGTTTGTGGGAAGCTTCTTTGCCATATCAAGCTTTGTGGTGATGATAGAACTGGCGCTTAAGAAGAATGAGGGCCTTTATTATAAAAACACCTTCTTCTCCACCCTCGCCAAGCTTGCATCAAGAACCAGGAATAATGCACTTTCCTTATCTGTAATATGTATACTGTTTACCTGCGTAATAGTAGGGGCTTCGTCAACCATTGCGTTGTATCTGGGAACAGAGAATCAGGCTTCGAAGGCATATAGAACCGACGGCGAAATAAATGTTAAAACAGTTGAAGATGTTCCCGCAGCCGTTGATGCCATAAAAGATGCGGCAAAAGAAAATGGCCTTGAAGTTGAAGGAATCTGGTTTGCAAAAAGATACGCTTTTCAGACCACATTTGATGAAAACACAGGTGAATTCAGCAATGAGCATGAGACCGGACGAAATCTTCCGGACATTATAGAAATGATGCCCCTTGATGACTTTAACGAAAACGAAAACACGAATTTATCGTTAAATGACGGGGAAGTTATTTTTATAAGTGATGAAGAAATACCTATTGAGAACCTTGATCGGGTCAATGTATACGGAAATGAATTCAAGGTGGCAAAAACACTAAGTGCTCCTATTTTCACTGACGTTGACAATATTCAATACGCCTATAAATTTCACGTGATAGTGAAGGATGAAGCCACTCTTGATAGAATTCGTGAAAGCCTTGTGGCACAGGGAAACACGAGAGAGTTCAGAAACACCATATTGTACAACGTTTCAGGAAACAAAGATGAGGAAAGTCGTTTTGATGTATGTCTATGCGACAAACTGGAAGCTCTTGGGACAGTTGATTATATGGACAGTAATGCCACTCAGAGGCAGACAAGATATGCAAGAAACGCAATTTTCCTTTTCCTGGGAGCTTTCATAAGCATAATCCTTATCATGTATATGATTTTTATTATGTATTACAAGCAGATAGAAGAGGCTTTGGACGATATCGAAAGTGTTTTGATTATGAAGAAAATCGGCATGTACAAAGCAGAAATCAAAAAATGTATTTTTGCGGAAAACGGCCTTCTTTTCTTCCTGCCGGTAGTAATGGCCTTCTGCCATGTAGCAGCCTGCTTTAGCGTAATGAAAGGGGTTATGAAACTCTTTATGCTTACAGATATGGACTTTATCAGGCTTTGCGTAATTCTGTTCTGCGCAGGCATATTTGTGGCTTACGTATTAATGTACTACGGCGCTTACAGAGTATATTCCGGCATAGTGTTAAAAGAAGATTAGTCTAATTGAAAAGACACCCCCCAGAGGGGTGTTTTTTTCATTCCGGCGGATATTATGGTATAGTATTTTTGGAGTAAAAATACCAAAAGGGGATTAGATTTAATAATTGATATGGATTACAAGATTTTAATTGTGGAAGACGACGCAGGTATTGCCGAGAGCATTGCCGAGCAGATGAAGCAGTGGAATATGGAGGCCAAGACGGTTTCCGATTTTCACAACGTGATGGGGGAATTCGCGGAATTTCAGCCCCATCTTGTTCTTATGGACATTTCTCTGCCCTTCATGAGCGGCTATCACTGGTGCAGCGAGATAAGGAAGGTTTCCTCGGTTCCTGTTATCGTAGTTTCTTCCGCCTCCGACAATATGAATATCGTAATGGCTGTGAATATGGGAGCAGACGATTTTATCGCAAAGCCCTTCGATCAGAATGTTCTTACGGCAAAAGTGCAAGCTCTCCTTAGAAGGACTTACGACTTTGGCTTGCCCACGCCTATAGTTGAGCACAGGGGTGCAATGTTAAACACTGAGGACAACACCCTTACCTATGAGGACAATAAGATTGAACTGACGAAGAATGAGTACCGTCTGCTTTTTACATTGATGCAGAACAAAGGAAAGATTGTAAGCCGCGAGAAGCTTATGGAGGCTTTGTGGGAGAGCGGAGACTTTGTTGATGAGAACACTCTTACCGTAAACGTGGGAAGACTCAGAAAGAAGCTTGAAAACGCAGGACTTAACGATTTTATCACCACCAAATCAGGTGTGGGTTACATAGTGGAGTAGGCCATGAAGTTGTTTATGTCATTCTTAAAAAGCATAAGAGGCGGAGTCGCAATCTTTCTTGGCTTTTTTGCCATGCTGGTGGTGTCCTTTAATTTGTTTGACCTGCCTATGGAAGCAGTGACTTATCCCATTGTTCTTTGTGTTTTGATGGGAATTATATATTTATCTTTCAGGTACTATGGCTTCTATGAGAGACATAAAGAAATAACCGAGCTTGGGAACACTGTGACAGAACTAATGGAGTATGCCTCAAAGCCCCATTCGCAGCTTGAAGAGGACTACCTTGAGATAATAAGGGACCTGGTAAAAGAGAGACGCAAGGTTATGGATGATGCTAAGGAAGACTCGGTTGAACTGATGGATTATTACACACTATGGGTTCATCAGATTAAGACTCCCATTGCATCCATGAGACTGAGGCTTCAGAGAGAGGACAGCGAATTATCCAGGACTCTTCTTTCGGAACTTGGAAAGATTGAGCGCTACGTGGAGATGGTGCTTACCTACCTAAGGCTTGAAGGACCCGGTAACGACTATATATTCAAAGAGTATGACCTGGACTCCATAATAGGCGAGGCTGTCAAAAAGTTTGCGGGAGATTTCATAATGCGAAAGCTCAAGCTTACCTATTCGCCTGTGGGCAGGAAGGTGCTGACGGATGAAAAGTGGCTGTCTTTTGTTATTGAGCAGGTTCTTTCCAATGCTTTAAAATACACAAAGCAGGGAGAGATTTCCATATATGTGGAGGAGCCTATGACTCTTTGCATTGAGGATACGGGCATGGGTATTTCACCTGAAGATCTTCCACGTATATTTGAGAGAAACTATACCGGCGTAAGAGGACGCGCAGATAAAAGAGCCAGTGGCATAGGTCTCTACCTTTGCAGCAGAATCTGCAAGAATCTCAATCATGAAATATGCGCCGAATCTCAGGTAGGGGTAGGTACCAAGATTAAGATAGACCTGGAAACAAAGAAGAACATTATTGAGTAAAACCCATGTGACAAAAATGTAAGTTTTTGGAATGGATTGTAAGCCGATTCAATGGAATGGATCGGCTTTTTTATTTAGAATCAAACTGTAAAACAAAATGGAGGTTTAAATAGATGAGTTTACTTGAAGTTAAAAATTTAAAGAAAATATATAAGACACGTTTTGGAGGCCAGCAGGTAGAGGCTCTCCGTGATGTGAGCTTTGAAGTTGAAGAGGGCGAGTTCGTAGCAATCATGGGTGAATCCGGTTCCGGTAAAACCACCCTTTTAAATATTCTTGCTGCACTTGATAAGGCCACTGCCGGAAAGATTATCTTACAGGGCATGGACCTTTCGGCAATTTCAGAGAAAAAGGTTGCCAACTTCAGACGTGACAATCTGGGGTTTGTGTTCCAGGAGTTTAACCTTTTGGATACCTTCTCCATTGAGGATAACATTTTCCTTCCCCTGGTTCTTGCGGGAAACAACTATAAGAGCATGAGAAGCAAGCTTACACCCATTGCGGCAAGACTTGGTATTTCTGAGCTTCTTAAAAAGTATCCCTACGAGGTATCCGGTGGTCAGAAGCAGAGAGCTGCAGTTGCAAGAGCTCTTATTACAGATCCCAAGATTATCCTTGCGGACGAGCCTACAGGTGCTCTTGATTCAAAGGCTTCCGATGAGCTTTTAAGACTTTTCGGCGAAGTAAATGCCATGGGCCAGACCATTCTTATGGTTACCCATTCGGCAAAGGCAGCAAGCTGTGCAAGTCGCGTGCTTTTCATCAAGGACGGTGAGGTTTTCCACCAGATTTACAGAGGTGAAGGCACCAATGACAACTTCTATCAGAAGATTACAGAAACCCTTACCCTTTTAACCAAGGGAGGTAACAAATAATGAAAACATTCTTTTATCCCAAGCTTGCCTGGGATGGTATAAGGAAAAACAGAAGAATGGTATTTCCTTATATTCTGACCTGCATTTGCATGATTTCAATCTTTTATATACTTACCTTTTTGGCTTCTTCGGAGACCACTTCGCTTTTGCCGAGAGGGGGAAGTACAGCAAGCACCGTAATGGCCCTTGGATGCCTGGTAATAGCCGTATTCTCGGTAATCTTCCTTTATTACACCAACTCGTTTTTAATCAGAAGGAGAGCGGGGGAATTCGGACTTTATAATGTGCTTGGAATGAACAAGAGAAATCTTGTTAAGATTATTACACATGAGACCCTTATTACATCCGTGATTTCACTCTTTTTTGGTCTTTTGGTGGGCATAATCCTCTCAAAACTTGCTGAGGTTGGCCTTATGAAGATTATCGGAGCCGACGTTAACTACAATTTTAGAGTGAATCCCACATGCGTAATGATTACAGTGTTCTTTTATGTGGCCATTTTCGCGCTTATTTGGCTTTCATCCGTAATCAAGGTGAGCCGCAGCAGCGCCGTTTCCCTTCTTAAGAGCGATAAAGCAGGCGAGAAGGTTCCCAAGGCCAACTGGCTTCTTGGACTCCTTGGAGCGGTGATTCTTGGAATCGCATATTATATTGCCGTAACCATTGATCACCCTGTTGCTGCCATAGCCTGGTTCTTCCTGGCGGTGGTTTTGGTAATCATAGCCACATATCTTTTGATGATTGCGGGAAGTGTGGTTTTATGCCGCATACTTCAGAAGAATGAAAAATATTACTACAATCCCAAACACTTTGTATCCGTTTCTTCAATGGTATACAGAATGAAGAGAAATGGTGCGGGACTTGCATCCATAGCAATCATTGCCACAATGGTGCTTGTTATGATTTCATCCACTTCATGCCTGTGGTTTGGAACAAAGGGTATGATTGAAAGCAGATATCCTGCGGATATTAACTTTACATTCAAATTTACCGATAACAAGGGACTTGATGAAGAAAGGCTTGATAACTTAAGAAAAGCCTTTGAGGATTTCGGAGTTCAAAACGGCGCGGAAACAGAAGTGGTTACAGATATGTCTTATTGGGAGACAAGCTGTGTTGCCAAGGATAACAAACTTGACGTTTATGGTGACTTTTCGGAGTTTAATGAAATTGCGAACATGAGAGATTTCTACATTGTTCCGGTTTCAATCTACAATAGATATTCAGGGAAGAACACTATGTTAAATGATGGAGAGGCATTGGTTTTTTCATCATCGGGTGATGAATTTGAAACGGTGATACTGAGCGCCGGAAGTTTCAATGAAAGCTATAAAATTGTCGATGAGGGTGAAGATAAATTTTTTGTAAACAATTATTTAAGCAGCATACTTCCTCAAATGGTTCTCGTGGTCCCGGATTTTGACTTTGTCACAAACAGTCTGGTTCAGGCCATGGAAGAGGAAGAAAGTGCGTATTTTAACTACGAATGGCACTATAATTTTGACGTAAAATGCCCTTCCATGAATGACTTCGACTATGCAATGGAAGTAAAGGCAGCCGTCAGTGAGGTTATGCAAAATGACCCTGAGATAGCAGAAGAATCTTACTTATATTTTGACGAGAGAGAGTATGAGAGTGTCGAAATCATGTCCTTTAACGGAAGCATGTTCTTTATCGGAATAGTATTAAGTATCGTGTTTATTTTGGCAGCAGTGCTCATTATTTACTACAAGCAGATTTCTGAAGGCTATGAGGACAGTAAACGATTCGAAGTCATGAGAAAAGTGGGAATGACGAGCAAAGAGATTAAGACCAGCATTAACTCACAGCTTCTTGTGGTATTCTTTATACCGCTTCTCTTTGCAGGGGTTCATCTCGTGTTTGCTTTCCCCATGATAGGAAAGATTTTGAATCTTTTCGGGCTTTTTGATCAGAAATTGTTTATAGTGACAACATTGATCAGTTATGTATTATTTGCGGTATTTTATTCAATAGTTTACAAGGTTACTTCCAATGTTTACTACAACATTGTCAGTGACGCAAAATGAGGAGAGTATTTAAGAAGTCTCCCGGGTTATCCGGGAGACTTTGTTTTTGCGTAAGAGTGTATTGAATACAAGTATATCTGGGGATATAATGAAGTGGGGATACCATAAGGGTACACTGCAACATAAAAAGAAGGACATAACATATACGGGAGGTATATGCGATGAGAACCTGGAGTACCCGGAAGATAATTCTTTTTATTGCAATGTGCATTGGCATGAATATAGGCGGCAAACTTCTGTCGGTTTGGCTTGAGCTTCCAATTTGGGCTGATTCCTTCGGAACGGCATTGTGCGCCTATGTAGCCGGTCCGGTCTGCGGAGCTATGGTGGGACTGGTCGGTAATATTGCTTACAGCATGATCAATAGCCTTTCGGCTGCGTATTCAATTACCAGCATCGCCCTTGGCATTATAGTGGGTATGGCCGCAAAACGAAGGTGGTTCGACCAGTTTTACGGTTTCATGAAGGCTGCCTCTTTTGCAGTGCTTACGGCACTTGTGGTGTCGGTGCCCATCAATTTCATTTTTTCTAAAGGTTATACGGGCAATAAGTGGGGAGACGGACTTATAGATTATCTGCTTGATAAAGAATGGCCTATCGCCATAAGCGCATTCTTAGGGCAGTTAGCTATAGAGTTTGCCGACAAAGTGCTCACTATTGCGACGGTTTATCTGGCAATTATTATTCGCCGAAATTCCAAGAAACACGCTGAAAATAAGACTTTTATGCAGGGCAATACTGCGTCATCTGCCATTATTGTGGCTCTGACATCATTGCTTGTTCTTGCTGCGCCCATTAAAGCCCAGGCGGCGGATCTTTCCGCGTCCAATGATTACAATGATTATGTCCAGAATGTATTCAGCAGCAACAATGGCCTCCCCTGCGGTGAAGCCAATGACATAGCCCAGACCAATGACGGCGTTTTGTGGATCGGAACATATGCAGGTCTCTACAGATACAACGGCAGAGAATTCCGCTGGATAGATGATTATGAATCTGTCAAAAACGTCAACTGCTTATATGTGGACGAAGAGGGTCGTATGTGGATAGGCACAAACGACAACGGCCTTTCCATCACAATCCGTGAGGAAATCGTAAATGTGCTTGATACTTCCGACGGACTTCCCTCAAACTCCGTACGAAGCATTATCAGAGGATCAGACGGTTTTTACTATATAGGCACGACTTCAAGCATGCAGATTATAGTAATGAATAACGGACTTAAGGCGGTGAATACCCTTTCAGAGGTTAATTATGCGGACAGTATCACTGCCGACGAGACCGGTCACGTTGCCACAATTGCAAGCGACGGACGACTTTTCCTTTTGAAGGGAGGAAATATCCTTTCTGAGCTTCAGCTGCCCGACAGTTCAGAAATTTTCAACTGTTGTGCTTTTGCTCCCGATGGGACACTTATGGTTGGTACTTCCACCGATGAAATCTATTGCTATGACATTTCGGGGGAGGATTTCAAGCAGGTCAAGGTGATGACCTGTCAGGACACAAATAACATTAACAGCCTTAATTATATAAACGATGGAACGCTGTTTATTACATCCGACAGCGGAATATCATATATGGACAAGGGTGGTTATCACCACCTTAACACCAACGAATTCGACAACTCCATCGACAATATGCTCTACGACTATCAGGGTAACCTTTGGTTCACGTCTTCAAGACTTGGACTTTTAAGATTATCCAAATCTCCTTTCAAGGACGTTTACGGCTCAATCGGCATGGAACGTCAGGTTATCAATGCCATAGTATTCTGGCAGAACTGCTATTACATCGGCACTGATAAAGGCCTTGACGTGGTTGATAAATCCTGCCGACACGAGATTAATAATACTCTGACGGAAACTCTGGACGGAAAACGAATCCGCTGTATGTACGTGGATGATAAGAATCATCTTTGGATATGTACCTACGGCAGCGGCCTTATGGAGTTTTCTGCGGACGGAGAAGTCTGGGATTATAATGCCGATAACGGCAGCTTCGGAAACCGTGCCCGAATTGTGACAGGCCTTTCTGACGGAACAATACTGGCAGCCGGGGATTCGGGAATCAGCTTCATAAAGAATCACAAGGTAGAGCGCACCATTCGTAATGAGGATGGTCTCGTTAACTCCATGATTCTTACGGTGACTGAGCAAAGCGACGGAACCATTCTGGCAGGTACGGATGGTGACGGCATCGCCGTTTTAAAGGATGGCAAGATAGATAGAATGATTACCCGCGAGGATGGACTAAGCTCCGGAGTAATCTTAAGAACCGTCAAGGATCCCAAATCCGACGGTGTATTTATAGTAACCAGTAACAGCTTGTGTTTCCTTGAAGAGGACGGAAGTGTAAGCGTTCTGGACAAGTTCCCGTACTTTAACAACTATGATATCTGGGTTAAGGACGAGGATACGCTGTTTGTAATGTCCAGCGCCGGTATTTACGTTGTGGAGCGTGATGAGCTGGTGGAAGGCGGTGAGATTGCCTGGGAGCTTTTGGATGCCAAGAGGGGCCTTGGTACTTCACTTACAGCCAATTCCTGGAACTATTACAACGGAAACGGCGAGCTGTTCCTTCCCTGCGATACAGGCGTATATATCATAGATGTTGATAAATACAACAGCGATGTTCGTTCTTATCGTATGCAGCTGGCATCCATTAAGCTTGACGGCGTTTTGCAGCCGCCTCTTAAGACCGGTGCCATAACCGTCGGCCAGGGAGTTAACCGTGTGGAGCTGGCCCCCGAGATATTGAATTACACCATTCAGGAGCCCTATGTGGGTTATTTCCTCGAAGGTTACGATACGCAGTGGACCATCGTTCATCAGAACAGCCTTAACAACATAATCTACATTAATCTGCCGGCGGGAAGTTATAAATTCCATCTGGCAATCCTTGACAGCGCCGGCGATAAGGTAGTGGAGGAGCGTCAGTTTGATCTGATAAAAGAGGGTGAAATCTACGAACAACCCGGATTTACCGTATATATGCTTCTCATACTTGGATTGATTCTTATCTGGTTTACCTGGTTGATAGTACAAAGACAGATTAACCGTCAGCAGATAAAAATTAACATGGCAAACGAAACCGTAATGGCTATCGCAAATGCGGTCGATGCCAAGGACGTGCGTACAAGTCAGCATTCAAGCCGTGTGGCTGAGTATTCCGAACTTATTGCAAGAGAGATGAACTGCTTTAAGTGGTGGAAGAGAGATAAGGAGCTGGCAAATCTAAGAAAAGCCGCGCAGATGCATGATATCGGTAAAATAGCAATTCCCGACGGCGTTCTTAACAAGGTCGGAAGACTTGACGATGCCGAGTATGCAAAGATGAAATCCCACGTTATAAGCGGTGCCGATATTCTTAAGGACTTTACACTGGTTGAACACGTTTGGGATGGAACAAGATACCACCATGAACGATATGACGGCAGGGGTTATCCCGAGGGCCTTAAAGGCAATGAGATACCTTTGTACGGAAGAATTATCAGTGTGGCGGATGCTTTTGATGCCATGACATCAAACCGTGTATACCGTAATCACATGGATAATGATTATGTCCTGAACGAAATGAAGAACGGACGAGGTACCCAGTTTGATCCTGATGCGGTTGACGCGTTCCTTCGTCTGGTTGACAAGGGAGTAATCGACCTTGAGAAAATCTATGCACAAAAGAGTGAAGAGATACACGGTATCGGTGATGAGAATAAAGAGGAACTTTCACGCCGCGTAGAGGAAGATAAGAAGATTCAGGAAGCGCAGATGAAAAAAGGCGAAGGCAATTCTTCTGAAGTGAAAGGAGCTGACGTATGAAACGGGTTTATATAGTTTGTGCACTGACCAGTATCGTCATGCTTGGTCTGCTCATTCTTTGTTTCAGATTATTTAATCTTACCGGTGGAAGGGACAGCCTTAAGGTTGGCTTTATCTACGACAATGACGAAAGCACGCCGTATACCTATAACTTCTCCCTCGCAAAGGATGCCCTTGAAAAGAAGTACGGAGAGAAGGTTGAGATTGTTACGGCAAGTAACGTGCTGGATGATGAGATGGAGGAGCCCTTGAGAAAGTTTGCGGATGAGGGCTGCGATATCATATTCTTTAACGGCTACAGCGACCTTGTGGTAAAACTTGCCAAAGAGTATCCTGATGTGGAATTTTGCCAGACATCATATATGAATATGGACGGCATGAGCGTTCCTGCGAATTACCATACATTCAAGGGCGAAGCTTATCAGGGAAGATATGTAAGCGGTATCGCCGCAGGCATGAAGATTGACGAGATGATTAAAGAGGGACTGATCACAGAAGATCAGGCGCTGGTCGGCTTTGTCGCAGCGTTCCCTACTTCCGAGGTCATTTCCGGATATACCGCATTTTTACTTGGAGTAAGATCTGTTGTACCCACTGCCACCATGCAGGTTTGCTACACCGAAACCTGGAGCAGCTACGCCCAGGAGAAGAGTGCAGCACAGAACCTCATTGACGCAGGATGCGTAATCATTTCACAGCATACCGACACCATCGGCCCTGCCATAGCCTGCGAGGAGGACATTGAAACCAGGCCCGTTTACTTTGTGGGTTACAACCAGAGCATGTCGGAGGTGGCTCCGGGTTCATCTCTTGTTACTTCAAGAGTTTGCTGGGAACCCTATGTGCTTGGGGCTGCAGAGGCGATTATGAGTAACAGGAAGATAGAGAAGGTGGTAACCGGCCGTATTCATGGTACGGATGTTTCAGCCGGCTTTGAAAAGGGATGGGTTGAGATGGTTGACCTGAATCAGCAGAATGCTGCACCGGGAACCGAGGAAGCCATGAACAGTGCCATCGAGCGCTTTAAGAAAGGCAACGTGGACTTTGTCTTCAAGGGTGACTACAAGGGCGCCGACCCCTCCATTCCGTCAGATACCTGCGACCTTAACACAGGTTATATCGAGAATGAAAAAACCTCTTACCCTACTTTCCACTATATCCTTTCGGATATTATTACAATCGTTCAATAAAGATATTTAAAAAGATTAACCCCCGAATTTCTTCGGGGGTTTTTTGATGTAAATAATTATACACTCGCCTCTTTACTTACACACTTTAATATGGTAAACTGACAAAGAGTTTATCGATTAAATTTTGGAAAGAGGGAAAAAATATGACAAGTGCTCAAATCGGTATCGTAATTTCTATTCTCGTATATCTTGCCATGATGTTATTGGTAGGATTCATCAGTTCCAAGGACACTAACGACGTTAAGGACTTCTACCTTGGCGGAAGAAAACTTGGCCCCCTTGTAACAGCCATGAGTGCCGAAGCATCCGACATGAGCTCATATCTTCTTATGGGCGTTCCCGGTCTTGCATATCTTACGGGTATTGCAGATGCGGGCTGGACTGCAGTAGGCCTTATTGTGGGAACTTATCTCAACTGGCTTTTGGTGGCAAAAAGACTTCGTAATTATACAGAGAAGCTTGATGCCATCACAATTCCTGATTACTTTAAGAAGAGATTCCGTGACAAAAGCAACATTACCTTGTGTGTAGGCGCAATCTTCATTCTGATTTTCTTCGTGCCCTATACAGCATCAGGTTTCTCTGCCTGCGGAAAACTTTTCTCTTCATTGTTTGGTGTAAATTATCAGCTTGCAATGATAGTTTCAGCAGTTATCATCGTGGGTTATACAACCACAGGTGGTTTCCTTGCAGCCTCAAAGACTGACTTCATTCAGTCAATCGTTATGACATTGGCTTTATTGTTTGTGCTTGGCTACGGTGTTTCACATGCAGGCGGCTTAGGGGCAGTTATCTCAAATGCCAATGCACTTCCCGGATTCTTAAACGTAAGTGCAACCTATGACAATGCGGCAAATGCGGCATCTCCTTACGGATTCTTTAATAAAGTTACTATGTTCTGCTGGGGCTTAGGCTATTTTGGAATGCCTCACATTCTTCTTAGATTCATGGCTGTAAGAAAAGCCGGAGAACTTAAACTTTCAAGAAGAATCGCTTCAGTTTGGGTTGTTGTATCTCTTGGTATTGCAGTATTCCTCGGAGTTGTGGGAAGAGCTTTGACACAGACCGGTGCTATTGCAAGCCTTGTTGATCCTGCAAATCCCGGAAGCTCATCTACAGCAGAGACACTTATCGTTGTTCTTGCAGGAAAGATCAGTGAGAACGGATTTATTCTTGCTTTGGTGGCAGGTCTTGTATTGGCAGGTATCCTTGCTTCCACAATGTCAACTGCAGACTCACAGCTTATTGCCGCATCATCATCAGTTTCCGAGAACATCATTCAGCAGACCTTCGGAGTTAAGCTTTCCGAGAGAGCTGCAATGATTACAGCAAGAGCAACACTTATTGCGGTAGCGGTATTCGGTGTTTTGATTGCATGGAACCCTGACAGCTCCATCTTTGGAATCGTATCCTTCGCATGGGCAGGCTTCGGTGCAGTATTCGGACCCATCATGATTCTGTCCCTTTACTGGAAGCGTACCAACAAATATGGTGCTATGGCAGGTATGGTTGCCGGTGGTGCTATGGTATTCATCTGGAAATACCTTGTAAGACCCATGGGCGGTGTATGGGATCTTTACGAACTTGCGCCTGCATTCCTTATTGGTATTATCGCTATTGTTGTCGTAAGCCTTGTAACAGAGAAGCCTGAAAAGGAAATTCAGGAAGAGTTCGACAGTGTTAAAGAGATGGCATAAGATTCAAAATATTAGTGTTGACAAGAACTAATTCTCCTATTATACTCAGACATAACTTTTCATTGTGTGAGAAAGGATGTAAACATGACTAAGCGTAATCTCAACAATAATATGCTTAATTACAAGCCCGTGTATTATCACATTCAGGGGTCTGATTTTGCATACTTGATGAGGTCATGTTAGTGATTAATCCGTAACACAGGAAAGACATAGATGTATATTATGGCCTTATCAAGCGATGTGTTTGATAAGGCCTTTTTGTATACTTGGAGGTAGGAGAGATGAATTTGACAGATAAAAGTAAATCTGAACTTGTAAGCAGAATAAAGCTCGAGGAGGTCAGAGAGGATGAGTTGCCTCAGTTACACCAGATGCAGATAAAGAGCTTTATGCCACTTTATGACAAGTACCATGATGAAGGCTCACCCGCTATTGAGACTCTGGAGCGCGTAAGGCTCAGAGCGGAAAGACCGAATAGAAAGTATTACTTCATCGTAAAGGATGGAGCCAGGGTCGGAGCAATAAATCTTGGTCACAATGACCCTGAAGAAAAGAAGGTATCTTTTATAAGTCCACTGTTCATCCTTCCTGAATACCAGAATCAGGGAATAGGATATGTAGCTATTATGAAGGCCTTTGAGATGTACCCTGAAGTAAAGTGCTGGAAGCTGGACACCATAAAACAGGAAGCCGGGAATGTACATCTGTACAAGAAATGCGGATTTGTTCAGGTTGGCGAAGAACACCCGGTTAATGAGAAGATGACTTTAATTGATTTTGAATATCGAGTAGAATAAATGAGGAAGATGAAATAATGAGTGTAAAACTAATTAAGTAGAGAGGGGTATAACAATGGGTTTTACGGTAAGAATCGCGGTGGCCGGAGATTATGAAGCTGTCGCAAAGATAATGTATCAGGTTCAGAAACTTCATGTTGATTGGAGACCTGACATATACCAGGATAATCCGTATTTCTTCGATGAAGATTACTATTCATTCCTTCTCGACAAAGGAAGCATGTACGTGGCCGAGACAGAGGGTAAAGTTGTGGGAGTGCTTGGAATTGACAGAAGGCACATAGAAAATCCTGCACAAGTTACAAGAAATGTTATCTTTATTGACTCCATGGCGGTCGATGCTGAGTACAGAGGCAAGGGAATCGGTCACTTATTCTTTGACAAAGTTAAGGCCATCAAAGAGGAAGAAGGCCTGGACGGCATAGAGTTACAGGTAAATGCCAGAAACGCCGCCGCTCGCGAGATGTATAGAAAATGCGGTTTTACCGAGAAGTCAATAAATATGGAATTGCTGTAATGAGACCAAATGCGGAGTGACAATGCTTGGATTATTATATGCATTGCAGTTTTGCTTTTGATTAGATATCAATGAGGAAAGGAGGAATTAATATGAAAAACAATCGTGTATGGAGGGCCCACGAGATTTGACCCTCCAATAAATAATCGGAGGATTGAAAATGTTAGATTCAGTAAAATCGGATGCAGTGCAAGTTTTAGAAACACTTGAACTCTCAGAGAAAAAGAGGATTTCCAGATTGATTTTAGAAGCTCTTCCCGAGTGGTTTGGGATTCCGGAGGCCAGGGAAGAATATATTGAGGAGAGTTCAGCATATCCATTTTATGCCGCCTATGACAATGACAAACCCGTTGGATTTATCAGCTTAAAGGAGACAGGGAAAGACACGTTAGAACTCTATGTTATGGGCATTTTGAAGGAGTATCACAGAAAAGGAATCGGGAGGAAACTTTTTGAGATGGCCAAAGAGGAGGCCAAGAAAAAAGGATATTCTTTCCTTCAGGTAAAAACCGTACAAATGGGAAGATACGACGAGTATGATGCAACCAATCGTTTTTATCTTTCACTTGGATTTAAGGAATTTGAGGTCTTCCCAACCTTGTGGGATGAATGGAATCCTTGCCAGGTATATGTAATGACTGTTTAACTAAAAAAAGAACATCAAAACTTGTTTGTCCAGCTTGAACAAACAAGTTTTGTTTTTTTCAAAAGTTTGTTTATCATCCCATTGAAAACAGAACAAATGTTTGCTATAATGAGCTATAGATATTTGGAAGGGAGTTACAAACATATGGGAAATGAGAAGGTACAATTATTTGAGGATCAGCCTATCAGAACAGCGTGGGTTGAAGATGAAGAAGAATGGTATTTTTCTGTAGTTGATGTTGTTGGGGCACTAACAGAGCAACCGGACCATGACGGAGCAAGAAATTATTGGAAAGTCTTGAAGAATCGCATGGCTGAAGAGGGAAACCAGTTGGTTACAAATTGTAACCAACTGAAAATGAAATCACCTAAGGATGGAAAGAGATACCTGACTGATGTGGCGACCACGGAGCAACTGTTCCGTATTATCCAATCTGTTCCATCTAAGAAAGCGGAACCGCTTAAATTATGGCTAGCCAGAGTTGGGCGTGAACGTATGGAGGAAGTCATTGATCCTGAGCTCACAATTGACCGTGCGCTTGAGACATATGCCAAGAAGGGGTATTCAAGGGAATGGATTAACCAACGCCTGCAAGCCATTCAGGTCAGGAAAGAACTGACTGATGGGTGGGATAAGCGCGGTATTAGGAAAGGCAGCGAGTACGCGATTCTGACTGATGAGATAAGTAAAGCATGGTCAGGAATGACAACAAGGCAGTACAAGAATCTTAAGGGCCTTAAGAAAGAGAATCTTAGGGATAACATGACCACTACTGAACTAATACTAAACATGCTGGCTGAAACATCCACCACCGATATTTCTAAGGTTGAACATCCGAAAGACTTTTCGGAGAGTGTAGACGTGGCAAGAAAGGGCGGGGAAGTTGCCGGAATAGCACGTAAGGCTTTGGAAGAACGAACAGGCAAATCAGTGATATCTGAGAAGAAGGCAGTGGAATTGAATACTGTTTTCACGAAAATGATAGAAGAAGTTTCATCTGAAGATTTGAAAGAGGTATAAACACATGGACAAATTAACACCCCCAATGGGATGGAACAGCTGGGACTGCTACGGTGCAGCTGTAACTGAAGACATTGTAAGAGCCAATGCGGAATACATGGCTAAGAATCTTAAACAGTATGGATGGGAGTACGTGGTTGTGGACATACAGTGGAGTGCACCAAATGCCAAGACCCACGAGTATGAACCCTTCACGGAGCTTTGCATGGATGAGTATTCAAGACTTATTCCTGCACCTGAAAGATTCCCCTCATCAGCAGGCGGAAAGGGCTTTGCACCTTTGGCAGAGTATGTACACTCTCTGGGGCTTAAGTTCGGAATTCATATTATGCGAGGGATTCCAAGGCAGGCGGTGCATAGAAACACAGCAATTCTTGGAAGTAAGCATACTGCCCGTGAAGTGGCGAAAACTGCCAGCATCTGCGCCTGGAATACCGATATGTACGGAGTTAATCCCGAGAAGGAAGGGGCTAAAGAATACTATGAGAGTATATTTAAGCTCTATGCTGAGTGGGGCGTTGATTTCATAAAGTGTGATGATATTGCAAGAGAGCTCCCGCATGAGGAACAAGAGCTTATTCTTTTGAGCGATGCTCTTAAGAATTGTGGAAGAGACATGATTCTAAGTCTCTCTCCCGGGCCTGCCCTTCCGGAGAAGGCTGAACTTTACAAGCAGACCGCTAATATGTGGCGTATCACAGATGATTTCTGGGATGAATGGAATCTTCTCTATGCCATGTTTGAAAGGTGTGAGCGCTGGGCAGGACACTGTGGCGCAGGTCATTGGCCCGATGCGGATATGCTTCCCGTAGGCGCAATCAAGCAGGACTATTCACCTGACAATCGCACCGCCTTCTCTTTTGATGAAGAGAAAACCATGATGACTCTTTGGAGTATCTTCAGATCTCCTCTTATGATTGGGGCAGAGATGACCAAGCTCGATGACGAGACATTTAAGCTTCTTACGAATAAAGACATCATTGCCATGAACAAGAAGGCCCGCCATTCTCATCAGGTATGGCGGAAAGAGATTAACGGAGTGGAGATGATTCTCTGGGTAGCAGTCTGCGATGATGGCGGATGGTACGTTGCAGTATTTAACGCAGGCGAGAAGGATAATGAAATTACCTTCCCCCTCACTGACCTTGAGATATATGATTCTGTATCCGGAAGAGACCTTTGGACAGGGGAAAAAGTCAGCAACGCCCAGAAGCTTACAGTTAATCTTCCTGCCCACGGAGCAACCGCGTTTTTGCTTAATTCATAAGCATTTTCTGCCTATTTTAAAAGCAGGATTGGACTTGACGATGTATTTGACGCAATATACTATAAAAGTACTTGGGTATTTAAATGAAACCACATAAGGAGGGGTCAAATATGTTTGATTTTAAGTATTACACACCAACAAAGGTTGTTTTCGGTAAAGGCACAGAATCAAAGGTTGCCGAACTTATAAAGGAATTTGGAGGAAAGAAGGTTCTTATTCATTACGGCGGTGGAAGCGTAATAAGAAGCGGCCTTATGAAGAAGGTTACGGACACCCTGGATGAAGCCGGAATTTCCTATGTTTCATTAGGTGGGGCAGTTCCTAATCCCCGACTTGGGCTGGTGCGTGAAGGTATCGAACTTTGTAAGAAAGAAAATATAGATTTCCTTTTGGCAGTTGGCGGCGGAAGTGCCATTGACTCAGCCAAAGCCATTGGCTACGGTGTGTTTAATGAAGGTGATGTATGGGATTTCTACGATTACAAGAGACAGGCCAAAGGCTGCCTTCCTCTTGGCGTAATCCTTACCATTGCCGCAACGGGAAGTGAAATGAGTGATTCTTCCGTTATTACAAAGGAAGAGGGCCTTGTTAAGAGAGGCTATAGCTCTGATTTCGGAAGAGCCAAATTCGCCATCATGAATCCCGAGCTTACAATGACTTTGCCTGACTATCAGACATCTTGCGGATGCACTGATATCATGATGCATACAATGGAGCGTTATTTCTCAAACGGCGGACATATGGAGCTTACAGATTCTCTGGCAGAGGGACTCCTTCGCACCGTGAAAGAGAACGCCAAGATTCTTGTTAAAGATCCTAAGAATTACGATGCCAGAGCAGAGGTTATGTGGGCAGGAAGTCTTGCACACAACGGTCTTACCGGATGCGGAAGCGACGGCGGCGACTGGATGACTCATAAGCTTGAACATGAGCTGGGCGGTTTATATGACGTGGCTCATGGTGCAGGTCTGGCAGCTATCTGGGGAAGCTGGGCAAGATATGTGTACAAGGATTGCCTCCCCAGATTTAAGAGATTTGCCATTAAGGTTATGGATGTTCCTGAAGTGGGAACTGACGAAGAAATCGCCCTTAAGGGTATAGAAGCGGTTGAAGATTTTTACCGCGAAATCAACATGCCCACAAACTTAAGAGAACTGGGCGTTAACGCAACCGAAGAGGACATGAAGGTGATGGCTCATAAGTGTGCCGTAGGTGTTAACGGCGGCAAGGGCTCAGCCAAGTTCCTCAAGGAAGAGGACATGTTTGCTATATTTAAGGCAGCCAAATAATCCGGGAGGTATTCTATGAGCGTTAAATGGGGCGTACTTGGAACCGCAGGCATAGCGAAGGGATGTACAATTCCCGGTATGCTTTTGGCAAAAGATTGCGAACTCTACGCAGTAGCAGGACGAAACGAAGAGAAAGCCAAGAGATACAAAGAAGAATTTGGCTTTGAGAAATATTATGTGGGCTATGAGAATCTTTTAAACGATCCTGATGTTCAGGCCGTTTATGTTCCCTTGCCCAACCACCTTCATGCCGAATGGGCAATTAAGGCATTAAAGGCAGGAAAGCATGTACTGGTTGAAAAGCCCATGGCTATGAATGCCAAGGAAGCAGAGGAGATGTTTAAGGCAGCCAGGGAGAATAATGTTTATCTCATGGAAGCCTACGCATACCTTCATAACGAGTACATCAAATCCCTTACGGATGATATTAAATCGGGTCTTATCGGCAAGGTGGACTTTATCGATACTGCTTTCCATACGCAGAATTATTCCGAGAATGTGCGCCTTTATAAGGAGCAGGGCGGCGGAGCGGTTTATGATGTGGGTTGCTATTGCTCAACCTTGATTCTTACTATCCTTAATGCTGCATCTAATAAGGGCTACAGGGACGGAATCGTGAATCTTATGGCAGATGCTTATTTTTCTGATAACGGTGTTGATGAGCTGGCCCAGACCATGATAGAATTCGAGGATGGAATCAGAGCCACATTTAACGTGGGAATGAACCTTGGCGTTGATACAAATCACCGTTATGACAGGCTCTTCATTCACGGAGATAAAGGATATATCAGATCTGACGTTGAGTATAATCAGTCGGGAGATGTAACTTATAAGGTGTTATCCGAAGGCAAGGAGATTACCAGAAAGATTACCGTAAGTAACAACTATTGCCTTGAGGTAAGCCAGCTCACAAGAGCCATAGAAGGCAAGGAGAAGCCCTACATTACTGAGGATTTCTCACTTACAAACGCCAGATTCCTTGACGAGGTTCTCGCAAAAATAGGATATTAAGGTTTTACCATGTTAGAAAAAGAAACAGAACTGAAATTAAATAAACTGAAAGAATACATAAAGACCCTCGGCTCTCTGGCCGTGGGTTTTTCTGGTGGAGTGGATTCGACACTTCTTATTACCGTGGCTCACGAGGTTTTGGGTGATAAGGCCATTGCCGTTACGGAAGTGAGTTCCTTCGTGCCCGAAAGAGAGATAAAGGAAGCAAAGAAATTCTGTGAGGAAAGAGGCATAATCTTGGAGATGGCTGAGACTGACCCTCTTAAGGAGGAGAAGGTTCGCTTTAATGACCCGAGACGTTGCTATTACTGTAAGTTCGATATCTTTGGAGAGATACAAAGAATAGCCAAAGAACATGGAATCGAGTATGTGGCAGAAGGCTCAAACATGGATGACCTTGGAGACTACAGACCGGGACTTGAGGCTGTGGCTGAGTTAAAGGTCAAGAGCCCCTTAAGGGAAGCAGGCCTTACCAAGGCTGACATCAGAGCAATCTCAAAAGAACTGGGGCTTCCCACCTGGGATAAGCCCTCCTACGCATGCCTTGCCTCAAGATTTGTTTACGGTGAGGAGATAACCCCTGAGAAACTGGCTATGGTTGATAAGGCTGAGCAGTTCCTTATAGACAAGGGTTTCAGAGAAGAGAGAGTAAGAGTTCACGGAGACCTTGCCAGAATTGAAGTTCCGTCGTACGATATTGAGAGTATTTCGAAAGAAGAACTTCGAAATGAAATCTGCGAAGAACTAAAAAAGATAGGCTTCCGATATGTAACTTTGGATTTATTGGGCTACAGAGTCGGCAGCATGAACGAGGTTTTAAAGAAGTGAGCATTAAACTTGTAATATTTGATTTCGACGGAACCATTGCCGATACAAGAAAGTCCATTGTTGTATCCAAGCAGGAGATGATGAGAAGACTCGGACTTGAGGTTAAGAGTGACGATGAGTGTGCATCGGTTATCGGACTTCCCGCCGAAGATGGATACAGACTTTTGTATCCCGACGCTTCAGATAAGACGATTGAGGACTGTGTAAGGGTAGCAAGAGATACCTTCGCCATATCCAAGGTAGAATATCCCCCCACAGTTTTCGACGGAATAAGAGAAGTTTTGGAGGAGCTTAAAAAGAGAGGCATAATGTGCTCCATAGCAAGCTCCAGAAACAATCCCTCATTAAGAGGATTTCTTGAGAGCTGGGATATGACGGACTTTTTCCAATATGTTCTTGGAGCTGATGATACAAAGAACCATAAGCCCGATCCGGAACCTGTTTTTAAGACACTTAAGGATTTGAGTATTAATCCCGAGGACGCCATTGTTGTAGGAGATACTGCTTTTGACATAAGTATGGGTAAGGGAGCGGGGATTCACACCTGCGCCGTAACCTACGGAATCTCCAAAAGAGCGGCTTTGGAGGAGACCGGAGCAGAGCACATAATTGACCATATAAGTGAGCTTCTTGAAATAATTTAACACTTTAAAGTAAAAAATGCTTGACACCACAGTTGAACCTGTGGTAACTTCTGTTTAAACCATTGATGAAGAGTGAGTAAGCAAAGCGGGCTTCTTCACAGAGAGCTGCAGGTGGTGGGATTGCAGCATGGAGTGCTTGGCCGAATGGGCTTCAGAGGGCGACCGGAAATGCGTAAGCAGAGTATGGAAGACGGAGTATGACCTCCGTAATCAAAGTTAAGCATATGACAGTATGCGTTAAGTGGGTGTTTATAACACCAAGCCGGGTGGCACCGCAGGTAGATTATTCAACCTGTCCCAGCAGAACAACTGCAGGGACGGGTTTTTTTTTATTATAAAAATCGACTTGTCCCGGGGAAAACACTTAAAAAGTCGCCAAGGGGCGCAGAAAGAGGACTTAGTTATGAAAAAGAAAATTGTAGCAGTATTAACAGCAATGACCATGGTATTTGGTTTATGCGCATGTGGAGAGGCAGCTGCTTCCACAGACACAAAGACAGCTGAAACAGCTGAAGCAACAGAAACCGCTTCAGAGGAAACTGAGAGCACAGAGACAACATCTGCAGAAGCAGACTTCACAATCGGTATCTGCAACTACGTTGATGACGCTTCATTAAACCAGATTGTTGAGAACATTCAGAATCGTCTTAATGAGATTTCAGCAGAGAAGAACGTAACTTTCGCAATCGAGTATGATAACTGTAACGCAGACTCCAACGTTCTTTCACAGATCGTTGCAAACTTCGTGGCAGACAAGGTTGACCTTATGGTTGGTGTTGCAACACCCGTTGCAATGACAATGCAGGGCGCTACAGAGGACAACAAGATTCCAGTTGTTTTCGCAGCAGTTTCAGATCCCCTTGCAACAGGCCTTGTTGAGTCAATGGAGGCTCCCGGAGCAAACATCACAGGTACATCCGATTATCTTGATACAAATGCAATCATGAACCTTATCCTTGCTCAGAATCCTGACATTGCAAAAGTCGGCCTTCTTTATGATGTAGGACAGGACGCTTCCACAACAGCAATCGCACAGGCTAAGGAGTTCCTTGATGCTAAGGGTATTGCTTATGTAGAGCACACAGGTACAAACGTTGATGAAGTTTCACTTGCAGTTGACGCATTCATCGCTGACGGCGTAGAAGCAATCTTCACACCTTCTGATAACACAATCATGACAGCAGAGCTTTCAATCTATGAGAAGATGGCTGACGCTGGCATCCAGCACTACGCAGGAGCTGACTCCTTCGCACTTAACGGAGCTTTCCTTGGATACGGTGTTGACTACGCTAACCTTGGTGTTGAGACAGCAGACATGATCGCAGAGATTCTTGTTAACGGCGCTGACCCTGCATCAACACCCGTTAAGACATTTGATAACGGAACAGCTACCGTAAACACAGAGATTTGTGATAAACTTGGATTGACCTTTGATGATGTTAAGGCAACATTCGAGCCTTTCTGCACAAAGGTTGTAGAGATTCAGACAGCAGAGAGCTTCAACTAATTATTTAACGGGAGATTTACAATGAATTTTGCGGATATGGGACCACTTATACAGACGGCATTGGAACTGGGGCTTTTTTCAGCCCTGACGGTTCTTGCATTGTACTTAAGCTATACAATGCTCAATGTTTGTGACCTTTCAACAGACGGGTGCTTTACCATGGGCGCCACAGTCGGAGCGGTGGTAGCCATATCCGGTCACCCATATTTGTCCATTTTCGCGGCCATGGCAGCAGGTATGCTGTCAGGCCTCGTTGTGGCTTTCCTACAAACCAAGATGGGCGTTGAAAGCCTTCTTGCAGGTATTATCGTAAACACCGCATGGTATTCCGTAAACATCGCCATTATGGGCAATTCGTCCCTTCTTAACATGAACAAGACGGATACCATCTTTTCTATATTAAAGGAGAAACTGGAAGGAACCTTTTTGGCAAGCAGCTATAAGCTGATTATCGCCTTCGTTGCAGTGGCATTGGTGGTTACTTTCCTTTCCTTCTTTTTAAAAACCAGACTCGGCCTCGCCATCAGAGCAACCGGTAACAATCCGGACATGGTCAAGTCATCATCCATTAACCCCGCCTTTACCACAATTGTAGGACTTTGCATCGCCAATGCTTTTACCGCATTAAGCGGATGTTTGCTGGCACAGTCCCAGAAATCCGTAAACATAGACATAGGCTCAGGTATGGTTACCGTAGCCCTTGCTTCTTTACTTATCGGTGGAGCAATCATGTCAAAGGGCGGAATTACAAGACGAGCAATCGGCGCGGTTATCGGTGCTTTCCTTTTCAGGCTGGTTTATACCATTGCTCTGAGATTCAATATGCCGGCTTACATGCTCAAGCTGGTATCCTCCGTGATAGTAATTATCGCTATCAGCGGACCTTACTTAAAGAAGCAGTTCCCTCTTTTGCAGAGAAGAATGAACTTAAGGAAACTTAACAGGGAGGGAAGATAATGCTTAAGATATCAAATATTTCCAAGACATTTAATCCCGGAACCGTCAACGCAAAGCTTGCCATCGATAATGTAAGCCTTGAGGTGAAAGACGGAGATTTCATTACTGTTATAGGCGCCAACGGTGCAGGTAAATCCACACTGTTTAACGCCATTGCAGGAGACTTTATTACAGATTCCGGACAGATTTTTCTTGATGATACGGACATAACGCTTATGCCGGAGTACTTAAGGGCAATTAAGATAGGAAGACTTTTTCAGGATCCCTTAAGAGGAACGGCAGCAGGCATGACTATAGAAGAAAACTTAACCCTTGCGGCAGGACGTGGAGGCTGGCTTTCAAGAATCAGCCACGCCCAGAGGGAAGAGTTTAAAGATATGCTAAGAGAACTGGGTATGGGATTAGAGGATAGAATGAAACAGCCCATGGGACTTCTTTCCGGTGGTCAGAGACAGGCTGTGACATTACTTATGGCTACCATTAATCCTCCAAGCCTCCTTCTTCTCGATGAGCATACGGCAGCCCTTGACCCTGCAGCTGCAGACAAGGTGCTTAAGATTACCAAGGATGTGGTGGAGAGAGAAAAGCTTGCATGCTTGATGATTACCCACAACATGCAGTCGGCTCTTCAGCTTGGCAACAGAACCATTATGATGAACAAGGGCAAGATTATCCTTGATGTTTCGGGAGAGGAGAGAGCCAACATGACTGTGGCAGATCTTCTTCAGAGATTTAAGGAGTTATCAGGTGAGGCTTTGGATAACGATAGAATGCTCCTTGGAGTTGAATAGATTTTTTGTATGGTAAACCGTTAAAGGATAGAGTATAATTAATCCTGTTTAGACTATTTATGCTCCGGAGGTACTAAAAATGAGCGATTTCAGAATAGATACAAAGTGTGTACAGGCTGGCTACAGACCCGGCAACGGAGAACCCAGACAGGTTCCCATTATTCAGTCCACTACTTTTAAATATGATACCAGCGAAGACATGGGTAAGCTTTTTGATTTGGAAGCTTCCGGATATTTCTATACCAGACTCCAGAATCCCACAAATGACTTCGTAGCAGCAAAGATTGCCGATATGGAAGGCGGTACCGCAGCAATGCTTACTTCATCCGGTCAGGCAGCAAACTTCTTTGCAATCTTCTGCCTTTGTGAGAACGGCGGACACTTCGTTTGCTCTTCATCCATTTATGGCGGAACATTCAACCTCTTTGCTGTAACACTTCCCAAGATGGGTATCGAGGTAACCTTCGTATCTCCCGATGCTACAGAGGAAGAATTAAACGCAGCATTCAAGCCTAACACCAAGGCAGTTTTCGGTGAGACCATTGCAAACCCTGCACTCACTGTTTTGGATATTGAACTTTTTGCAAAAGTTGCTCATGCACACGGAGTACCCCTTATCATGGACAACACCTTTGCAACACCCGTACACTGCAGACCTATTGAATGGGGTTGCGATATCGTAACACACTCAACAACCAAGTACATGGATGGCCATGGCGTTGGTGTTGGTGGTGTAATCGTTGATTCAGGTAAGTTCGACTGGATGGCTCATGCAGATAAGTTCCCCGGACTTTGCACACCTGATGATTCATATCATGGAATCACCTATGCCGAGAAGTTTGGCAAGGAAGGTGCATTCATTACCAAATGTACAGCACAGCTTATGAGAGACCTTGGTTGCATCCAGAGCCCTCAGAACGCTTTCTATCTTAACCTCGGACTTGAGTCACTTCACGTAAGAATGGCTCGTCACGCAGCAAACGGACAGGCAGTTGCCGAGTTTTTGAAGGCTCGCCCCGAGGTAGAGACAGTTACATATTCAGGACTTCCCACAGACAAGTACTACGAGAGAGCAAAGAAGTATCTTCCTAAGGGAGGATGCGGCGTAGTATCCTTCGAGCTTAAGGGCGGAAGACCTGCAGCGGAAGCTTTCATGAAAGGACTTAAGCTTATTGCCATTGAGACACACGTTGCCGACGCAAGAAGCTGTTGTTTAAACCCTGCCACATCTACGCACCGTCAGTTAACAGACGAGCAGCTTCGTGATGCAGGAATCCCCGCAGGACTTATCAGACTTTCCTGTGGCCTTGAGGATCCTCAGGATCTTATCGACGATCTTACTCAGGCATTCGCAAATATGTAAGAGTGGGATAGGCCCAGGTGCAGAAAGGGGACAGACCCCAAACCGCACATGAAACGTGCGATTTGGGGTCTGTCCCCTTTTTGCACCTTTTGATATAATGGAGATTAGGGAGGATAAAACCTTGCAAGCAAACGAAATATACAGAATATACGGCAAAAACTATAAGGAAATGACCAAGCAGCTTCTTGTGGAGGCTGACTTAAACTCCATGATTCCCGAGGGTGCCAGGATTGGAATAAAGCCCAATCTGGTGGAGCCTGTGCCGGCAGACTTTGGTGCCACGACGCACCCTGAAGTTGTGGCGGGTATAATCGAGTACCTTCAGGAGAACGGAAAGAAGGATATTAAGATAATAGAAGGTTCATGGATTGGAGATAAGACCGAGGAGGCCTTCGAGTACTGTGGCTACAACACCTTATCTTCAAATTATGGCGTTGAGCTTGTAGATACTCAGAAGGAGAATTTCTTCGAAGCCGGCGAAGGGGATTTGAAGGTCAGAGTGGTCAAGTGCCTACAGGATGTTGACTTCCTTATTAACGTTCCGGTTTTGAAGGGACATTGCCAGACCAACATAACCTGTGCCTTAAAGAATATGAAGGGCCTCATTACAAATGCAGAGAAGAGGCGCTTCCATACCCTGGGACTTCACGAGCCCATAGCCGTTCTTAACAGTGTAATCAAGCAGGATTTTATTGTTATTGATCACATATGTGGCGATTTGGACAGTGAAGGTGGCGGCAATCCATATGTTACAGATTGCGTTATGGCGGCAAGAGACCCGGTTCTGGTGGACTCCTATGTCTGCAGACTCATGGGATATGAGCTGGAGGATGTTCCCTATATCGGCCTTTCGGAGAAAATGGGAGTAGGTATCTCAGATCTTTCCAAACTTAAGATGAAAACCATAGGCTCAGGTGAAGCTGAGAAGGATGAGATTTTACCAAAAAGATATGGATTGCTGAAACTTAAGGATAAGGCCACGGAGGTGGATACCTGTTCAGCCTGTTATGAAAGCCTCATTGAAGCTTTCATGCGACTGGAAGATGAAGGGCTCCTTGAGAAACTTAAAGAGAAGGTGTGTATCGGCCAGGGCTATAGAGGCAAAACCGGTGAATTGGGAGTGGGAAACTGCACAAGATTGTTTAACCACACAATTAAGGGCTGTCCTCCGGACCCCGACGACATTTACAACGGACTCAAAGCATACGTAAAGTAGAAAGGAGACACACTATGTACGATTGCATAATAATCGGTTCAGGCCCTGCAGGCCTTTCTGCGGCGGTTTACGGTAAGAGAGCGGGAATGAATATTCTTGTTATCGAGAAGCAGCCCGTAAGCGGCGGCCAGATTCTAAATACATATGAAGTGGACAATTATCTGGGACTTCCCGGAATCAGCGGATGGGACATGGGCGAGACCTTCAGAGCCCATGCGGAGAAGCTGGAGGCTCCCTTTGTTGAGGAGGAAGTTAAGAGCGTAGCCGACAGCGGAAGCGTTAAGGTTGTTAAGACTGACAAGAACGAATACGAGACCAAAACGGTGATTCTTGCCACAGGTGCACACCACGCACTTCTTGGTGTGCCCGGCGAGGAGGAGCTGACCGGAATGGGAGTTTCATATTGTGCTACCTGTGACGGCGCTTTCTTCAGAAACAGAGTTGCCTGCGTTGTAGGCGGAGGAGACGTGGCAGTTGAGGACGCCATCTTTTTGGCAAAAGGCTGCAGCAAGGTCTACCTTATTCACAGAAGGGACGAATTGAGAGCGGCCAAGTCTTTACAGGATGCCCTTCTTGCCCTTCCCAATGTGGAAGTTTTGTGGAGCCATGTGCCCGTAGAGATAAAGGGTGAGGACGCCGTTAAGCAGTTTGTAATCAAGGATGTCAAAACCGGCGATATCAAAGAACTTGATACCGACGCAGTTTTCATCGCAGTGGGAATTCATCCCGACACAGACCTGTTTAAGGACATTGTGAAGATGGATCCCGGCGGATATATACTTGCGGATGAAACATGTGTAACATCTGCTCCCGGAATTTATGCCGCAGGAGATTGTCGTAAGAAACAACTCCGTCAGGTCATCACAGCCGTTGCCGATGGCGCAAATGCGGCCACCAGTGCTTTCAATTACATTTCTGTGTAAATTTGACAAAGATACTTTCAGATGATATATTTAATAGGGTTGTAACAATTTTGTAACAAATGAATCCGAAAAGCATCACAGGAGAGTATATGAAAAAGCAATTTATGAAAACCGCATCAGGCTTGCTTTTAGCAGCGGTTGCGTTTTCTTCTTTCAATATGAGCGCCGAGGCTTCAGGACTTAACAAGGTTTTACCTTCAGGCGGAATCAACCTTACCATTTCAAACGGTAAGTCACTTGAATCCATGAAGACCGACGGAGACAAGGTTGAGATTGAAGAAACAATCGATCCCTTGGACCTTAAATCAATTGACGGAGCAAGAGTTGCCGAGTCAGACAAGGTTATTTCTGAAGAAGAAGGCTTCAAGAATCTGGTAATCGCTCAGGTTGACCAGTATGTAAACATCAGGGATAAGGCTTCCATAGAAGGAAATGTTGTAGGTAAGCTCTACGACGATTCAGTGGGAGAGTTCCTTGGAGAAGAAGATGGCTGGTACCTCATCAAGTCAGGTACCGTTACAGGATATGTCAAAGGTGAGTACTGCGTTACAGGTACGGACGCCGTAGATCTTGCCAAGAAGGTAGGTAAGAGACTCGCCATCGTCAAGGAAGGAATCGTTAAGGTTCACTCAGAGCCCGACGCCAACTCTGAAGAGGTTTGCCTCTTCCCCGAAGGCGAGCAGCTTTTGGTCCTTGATGAAGAAGATGACTTCATTAAGATTGATATCGAGGAAGGTGCAGGTTACATCGCAGCTGATTGCGTAGACCTCACCACCAAGTTTGTAAGAGCAGAATCAATAGAAGAAGAACGTAAGAGAGTATTGAGAGAGCAGGCAGAGCGTCAGGCAGCAAGACAGGCAGCTGCAGCAGCCATGGCGGCAAACGGAAATACCGCACCTGCTTACACAGCTCCTTCAGTAAGCTACACAGGAGACGGAAGTCTTGGTTCAGATGTCATTGCATTCGCATTGCAGTTCGTAGGTAATCCTTACGTACATGGCGGTAACAGCCTTACAGAGGGTACCGACTGTTCCGGATTTACAATGCTTGTTTATGCTAACTTCGGCATCAGCCTTCCCAGAGCTTCAAGTGCTTACTCAACAGTCGGTTCTGAAGTTGAGGGTGGACTTGCCAATGCACAGCCCGGTGATATTGTCGTATATTCAGGCCACGTTGCTTTGTATATGGGCAATAACCAGATTGTACACGCATCAACACCTAAGGGCGGAATCAAGGTTGGTCCTGCGGACTACCGTCAGCCCATCACTGTTAGAAGAGTATTCTAATATTAATACCCAAAAGATATTTGTGAGGCCGTGGAATATCCACGGCCTTTAAAATTGTTGTCGCTCAATTGTAAGAACTATCTTTTGGTAATTAGGTACTACCTTTGTGCAAGATTACCAAAAGCCCAAAAAACCAGCATATTTTAAAGAAATGTGTAACTTTTTTTCAAACGAGTTATCCACATAAAAATATGCCGATTTTAGGCAAAAAGGATTTATACACTAAGTTATACACATTATCCACATACCCATATTTGTGTTGGGGATATCGATTTTATGGAAACTTGTGTGAACAATTGTTTTGTTTAGTTCTAATAAAATTAGCAAAATCGGAATAAAAATCTCAAATCGGATTGACATTTATAAATTCTTAAACTTTTATAAAATCTACCAGAATTGTTGAAAAACGTGCACATCTCATGCTATAATGCTTATACAATATAAAACCGAAAGGGTGATGTATATGAAGTTTGTTATTATTGGAAGAAACATCGAGGTCACACCCGGTCTGAGGGACGCTGTGGAGCGTAAGATCGGCAAGTTGGAAAAGTATTTTTCGGCAGACACAGAGATTCACGTTACTTTAAGCGTAGAAAAGGAGAGGCAGAAAATCGAGGTTACAATCCCCGTCAAAGGCAATATAATCCGTTCAGAACAAAGCAGCAGTGATATGTATGTCTCCATTGACCTTGTTGAAGAGATTATAGAGAGACAGCTCAAACGTTATAAGAATAAAATCGTTGATAAACACCAGAACGCAGGATTCTTTACAGATGCTTATCTGGATCACGATTACATGGACGAGGAGGAAATCAAGATTGTCCGTACCAAGAAGTTCGATATCAAGCCCATGTATCCCGAGGATGCATGTATCCAGATGGAACTTTTGGGACACGACTTCTTCGTTTTCATCAACGCAGAAACTGATCAGACCAACGTAGTTTACAAGAGAAAGGGTAACACCTACGGATTGATCGAACCTGACAAATAAGTTGCTACTAAATCAAAAGGTGCAGTTGGGGCCTGTCCCCAACTGCACTTTTTTTTGTTTGTATTTAGTTTTGTCCGTAGTATGCGTTTGCACCGTGCTTTCTGTAGTAGTGCTTGTCCTGAAGTTCCTGAGGTGCAGGTTTAACTTCGGGATTGATTAACTCGCAACGGAAGGCCATCTTGGCAACTTCCTCGGTAACAACGGAATTGTGAACTGCTTCATGAGCATCCTTGCCCCATGAGAATACGCCGTGGTTCTTACAAAGAACTGCGGGAACCGCAATGGGATCTTTCTTCATGCGGATGAACTCGTTTACAATGAGGTGTCCTGTGTTTTCCTCATATGCGGATTCGATTTCGTCTGCTGTAAGACATCTTACGCAGGGAATCTCACCGTAGAAGTAATCTGCATGAGTGGTTCCGTAGCAGGGAATTCCTCTTCCTGCCTGGGCCCAGCTTGTAGCATAGGATGAATGAGTGTGAACAACTCCTCCCACTTCCTTAAAGGCTTTGTAGATCTCCAGATGTGTGGGTGTGTCTGATGAAGGTTTAAGCTTACCTTCAACCTTGTTGCCGTCAAGATCCATAACAACCATATCATCGGGAGTCATGGTCTCGTAGTCGACACCGCTGGGTTTGATAACGAAGAGTCCGGATTCTCTGTCGATTGCACTGACATTACCCCAGGTAAAGGTTACCAGCCCGTACTTTGGAAGCAAAATATTTGCTTCGTACACTTCTTTTTTCAGTTTTTCTAACATATCTCTCCCTCTCTTGAATTAATAAAATCAATTCAAAATTAACAATACGTTTAACAATTAAGAGTATATAGTCAGAAAGATGTAGTGTCAATTGTAAAAAGCCCCAATAACAGTTGCCTTTTGGCCCAAAAACTAGTAAATTATAAATGAGACTCTTTTATAAAGAAAAACGTTTCACCTATTAGGAGTTTTTTGGATGGAGAAACGCATATGCAAAAGGTGTCTGCTCCGCGAAATGGCGGAAGCTGACATGGCTATGATTGACAAATACAAAGAAGCAATAAAGATGAACGACCGGGTGGATGAGGCCAAATATGAAAGCCGTCTCTCGGTATGCAAGGAATGCGAGAAACTAAATGCGGGTACTTGCGCTTCCTGCGGATGTTACGTCGAGCTTCGAGCCCTGGCAAAAATAAGCCGCTGTCCCAACAACAAGTGGTGAGATACTCCCAACAAGTATAAGGGCAAAGCAATTGATTCATTGTATTTTCAATATAAAACTTAGGAGGGTATTATGGGTAACGCTAAACAATGTATCGAGAGCGGAAGTGCCGTTCTTGGCATAGAATTCGGCTCCACCAGAATCAAAGGGGTTCTTATTGATGAGAATCACAACCCTATAGCGACGGGAGACCATGAGTGGGAGAACCGTCTGGAGAATGGCGTATGGACCTATTCCCTGGATGACATTTGGGAAGGCCTTACGGACTGTTACGCCAACCTCCGTAAAGATGTTAAGGAGAAATATGGAGTTGAGATAACAAAGCTTAAAGCTTTGGGATTTTCAGGCATGATGCACGGCTACATGGCTTTTGATAAAGCAGGAAAACTTCTTGCACCCTTCAGAACCTGGAGAAACACCATAACAGGTCCTGCAGCCAAGGAGCTTACAGAGTGCTTAAACTTCAACATCCCTCAGCGCTGGAGCATTGCTCATCTTTATCAGGCGATTCTTAACAATGAGGACCATGTTAAAGATATTGATTTCCTCACCACACTTGCCGGCTACATTCACTGGCAGATGACAGGTGAGAAGGTTATGGGAATCGGCGAGGCATCAGGTATGTTCCCCATCGATTCATCCATTTGTGATTTCAATCAGGGTATGCTTGACAAGTTTGCAGCCCTTGATAAGGTCAAAAAATATCCCTGGGATATCAGAAAGATTCTTCCCAAGGTACTTGTTGCAGGCGATGCAGCAGGAAATCTTACCGAAGAAGGAGCAAAGAAACTTGATCCTTCAGGTAATCTGCAGGCGGGTATTCCCCTTGCACCTCCCGAAGGCGATGCAGGCACCGGCATGACAGCAACCAATTCCGTTGCAGTAAGAACCGGTAACGTATCAGCGGGAACCAGCGTTTTTGCCATGGTAGTTCTTGAGAAGGACTTAAAGAAGGTTCACGAGGAAATCGACCTTGTTACCACCCCTGCAGGTCCTGCGGTTGCCATGGTTCACTGTAACAACTGTACTTCAGATTTAAATGCCTGGGTTGGTCTCTTTAAGGAGTTCTCCGACATGTTCGGAATGAACATAAGTCTTAACGACATTTACGGAAAGCTCTACACCAACGCACTTAAAGGTGAAAAGGATTGCGGAGGACTTGTGGCTTTTAACACATTATCAGGCGAACCCGTAATCGGCACCGACGAAGGCAGACCCATGTTTGCAAGAAAGCCCGACGCTGACATGAACCTTGCAAACTTTATGAGAACTCACCTTTACGCATCCCTTGCTACCCTTAAGATTGGATGCGACATCCTCTTTAAAGAGGAGCAGGTAAAAGCAGATACGATCTACGGACACGGCGGTCTGTTCAAGACTAAGGGCGTGGGACAGGGAATTCTTGCAGCTGCAATGAATACTCCCGTAGCCGTTATGGAGACAGCAGGAGAAGGCGGTCCCTGGGGAATGGCAGTGCTTGCTTCCTATATGGTAAATAAGGCAGGCGCCGAGACTCTTGACAAGTTCCTTTCCGACAAGGTATTCGGAGGACAGACAGGATCCGTAATGAAGCCCGATCCCGAAGATGTAGCAGGTTTTGACAAGTACATAGAGACATATGTGAAGGCAATTCCCGCACAGAAGGATATCTGCAAGGCAATTAACATTTAAACAACAGTGTATTTTTCTAGGAGGAAATATAGAAATGTCTGAGATTAAAAAATATCAGTTCTGGTTTTGTACCGGTTCACAGGATTTATATGGAGACGAGTGCCTTTCGCATGTAGCAGCGCACTCAAAGGAAATGGTAGAGGGACTTAACAAGTCCGGTGTTCTTCCTTTCGAAATCGTTTGGAAGCCCACACTTATCACAAATGAACTTATCAGAAAGACCTTTAATGAGGCCAACAACGATCCCAACTGTGCTGGTGTTATCACATGGATGCACACCTTCTCACCTGCAAAGAGCTGGATTCTTGGACTTCAGGAGTTCAGAAAACCTCTCCTTCATCTCCATACTCAGTATAATGAAGAGATTCCTTATGCAACAATGGATATGGATTTCATGAACGAGAACCAGGCAGCTCACGGTGACAGAGAGTATGCTCACATTCTTTCCAGAATGAGAATCGAGAGAAAGGTTATCGTAGGCTTCTGGAAGGATGTCGATGTTCAGAAGAAGATTGCTTCCTGGATGCGCACAGCCATCGGTATCATGGAGTCAAGCCACATCAGGGTTTGTCGTATCGCCGACAACATGAGAAACGTAGCGGTTACAGAGGGTGATAAGGTTGAAGCTCAGCTTAAGTTTGGCTGGGAGATTGACGCTTATCCTGTTAACGAGATGGCAGAGGCAGTTGCTGCAGTTTCAGCATCAGATACCAACGCACTCGTAGATGAGTACTACAGCAAGTACGATATTTGCCTTGAGGGCAGAGACCCCGAGGAGTTTAAGAAGCATGTTGCAGTTCAGGCTCAGATTGAAATCGGTTTCGAGAGATTCTTAAAGGAGAAGAACTATCAGGCAATCGTTACTCACTTCGGTGATTTAGGAGCATTGAAACAGCTTCCCGGTCTTGCAATTCAGAGACTTATGGAGAAGGGCTACGGCTTCGGTGCAGAAGGTGACTGGAAGGTTGCAGCCATGGTTCGTCTCATGAAGATCATGAGCGCAGGTATGAAGGACGCAAAGGGTTCATCAATGCTTGAGGACTACACATATAACCTTGTAAAGGGTAAAGAGGGAATCATCCAGGCACACATGCTTGAGATTTGTCCTTCCATTTCAGACGGTCCCATCCAGATTAAGTGCCAGCCCCTTTCAATGGGTAACAGAGAAGATCCCGCAAGACTTGTGTTCCAGTCCAAGACCGGCGCAGGTATTGCAACATCACTTATCGACCTTGGCAACAGATTCCGTCTCATTATTCAGGATGTTGAGTGTAAGAAGGTTGAGAAACCTCTTCCCAAGCTTCCTACAGCTATTAACTTCTGGACACCTCAGCCTGACTTCTACACAGGTACAGAAGCATGGCTTCTTGCAGGTGGCGCACACCATACAGCATTCTCCTATGACATCACTGCAGAGCAGATGAGTGACTGGGCAGCTGCTATGGGTATTGAGGCAGTCATTATCGACAAGAACACTAACATAAGAGACTTCAAGAAAGACTTGATGTTAGGTGAAGTTTTTTACAGATAAAAGCTAAGAATCCATTGCCAAAAAGACGTAAGTATGTTAAAATCATGACAGACTGTTGATAAAAAAATAACAAAGTTTTTTATGTCACTTTAAATCAACAACAAATGGAGGAAAACAATGTCTAAGAAGGTCGTTTTGGCAGGCGCTTGTCGTACTGCAATCGGCACCATGGGCGGATCACTTTCAACTATTCCCGCCGCAGAACTCGGTGCAATCGTTATCAAAGAAGCAATTAACAGAGCAGGTATCAAACCTACAGATGTAGAACACGTATATATGGGATGCGTAATCCAGGCAGGACAGGGTCAGAACGTGGCTCGTCAGGCTTCCATTAAGGCAGGACTTCCCATTGAGGTTCCCGCTGTAACCACAAACGTTGTCTGCGGTTCCGGTCTTAACTGTGTTAACCAGGCAGCTCAGATGATTATGGCAGGTGATGCAGATGTAGTTATCGCAGGTGGTATGGAGAACATGTCTCTTGCACCTTTCGCACTTCCCAATGCTCGTTACGGCTACAGAATGACATGGCCCAGCCAGAGCCAGGGTGCACTTGTTGATACCATGGTTAAGGATGCCCTTTGGGATGCATTCAACGACTACCACATGATTACAACTGCTGACAATGTTGCAAAGCAGTGGAATCTTACAAGAGAAGAGCTTGATGAGTTCGCACTTAAGAGCCAGCAGAAGGCTTGTGCAGCTATCGAGAACGGCGCATTCAAGAAAGAGATTGTTCCTGTAGAAATAAAGAAGAAAAAAGAAACAGTTATCTTCGATACAGATGAAGGCCCCAGAGCAGGTTCTACCATCGAGGCACTTGCTAAGCTTCGTCCTCTTAACGCAGACGGCGTAGTTACAGCAGGTAACGCATCAGGTATCAACGACGGTGCAGCAGCAATCGTTGTTATGTCTGAGGAGAAGGCTAAAGAACTTGGCGTTAAGCCCATGGCTACATTCGTAGCAGGTGCTCTTGCAGGCGTTGATCCCACAATCATGGGTATCGGACCTGTAGCAGCAACACGTAAGGCTATGGCTAAGGCCGGCATGAAGATCGAAGACTTCGATATCATCGAGGCTAACGAGGCATTCGCTGCTCAGTCTGTAGCAGTTGGTAAGGATCTCGGAATCGATGTTGACAAGCAGCTTAACCCCAACGGTGGTGCAATCGCTCTCGGTCACCCCGTAGGAGCTTCAGGAGCACGTATCCTTGTAACACTTCTCCACGAGATGGAAGCTAAGGATGCCAAGACCGGTCTTGCTACACTTTGCATCGGTGGCGGTATGGGATGTGCAACCATCGTTAAGAGAGACTAATTTAAATATTTAGTAAATAACCGTATCCGAACGGCTTTACGCTGTTCGGATATTGGTGCGTTTAGAGAAAGGAGAAAAATATGGAGTTTGTTTTATACGAACAAAAGGGTGCAGTGGGCATCATCACAATCAACAGAGAGAAAGCCCTCAACGCACTTAACTCACAGGTGTTGGAGGAACTTGAGAAGACATTCGACGCAGTCGATCTTGATAATGTTCGCTGCCTTATCTTAACAGGCGCAGGCGAGAAGTCCTTCGTTGCAGGTGCTGACATCGGAGAGATGAGCACACTTACAAAGAAGGAGGCAGAAGCTTTCGGTAAGAAAGGAAACGATGTATTCCGTAAGATTGAGACATTCCCTATCCCCGTAATTGCAGCAGTTAACGGCTTTGCACTTGGCGGCGGATGTGAGATTTCAATGAGCTGTGACATCAGAATCTGTTCTGATAACGCAGTATTCGGTCAGCCTGAGGTTGGTCTTGGAATTACTCCCGGATTCGGCGGAACCCAGAGACTTGCAAGACTTGTAAGCCCCGGAATGGCTAAGCAGTTAATCTACACAGCAAGAAACATCAAGGCAGCAGAAGCTTACAGAATCGGTCTTGTTAACCAGGTTGTATCAGCTGAGGTTAATGAGGCAGGTGAAGTTACAGTATCTGCAAAGGATGCCCTTATGGCAGCAGCAGAGAAGATGGCAGCAGGCATTGCAGCACAGGCTCCCATCGCAGTTCGTAACTCCAAGAAGGCAATCAACGACGGTCTTCAGGTAGATATGGACAAGGCAATCGTAATCGAGGAGAAGCTCTTCGGTGACTGCTTCGAGACAGAAGATCAGCAGGCAGGCATGGGCAACTTCCTTGAGAAGGATAAAGAGAAGAAATTAAAGGTTGTTCCTTTTAAAAACAGATAAACATTACATATTATTTCATTTATAGGAGGAAAACAAATGAAGGTAGGTATTATCGGTGCCGGTACAATGGGACAGGGCATTGCCAAGGCATTTGCTCAGATTGACGGTTACACAGTAGCTCTCTGCGATATCAAGCAGGAGTGGGCAGAAGGCGGAAAAGCCAAAATTGAAAAAGGTTATGCAAAGCTTGTAGAAAAAGGCAAAATGGATCAGGCTACAGCAGATGCTATCGTAGCAAGAATCACTCCCGGTCTTAAAGAGGACCTTTGCAAGGATTGTGATTTGATCGTTGAGGCAGCTTTCGAAGATATGCAGGTTAAGAAGACAACATTCAAGGAGCTTGACGAGATCTGCAAGCCTGAGTGTGTATTCGCTTCTAACACATCTTCACTTTCAATCACCGAGATCGGCAACGGACTTACACGTCCTATGATCGGTATGCACTTCTTTAACCCCGCTGACAGAATGAAACTCGTTGAGGTTATTGCAGGTGTTAACACTCCCGAAGCTACAGTTGAGACAATCAAGAAGATCTCTGTAGAAATCGGCAAGACTCCCGTTCAGGTTAACGAGGCAGCAGGTTTCGTAGTTAACAGAATCCTCGTTCCCATGATCAACGAAGCAGCATTCATCAAGATGGAAGGTGTATCTGATGTTGAGGGTATCGATTCAGCAATGAAGCTCGGTGCTAACCATCCTATGGGACCCCTTGAGCTCGGCGACTTCATCGGTCTTGACATCTGCCTTGCTATCATGGATGTACTTTACAAAGAGACAGGCGATTCCAAGTATCGTGCATGTCCTCTTATCAGAAAGATGGTTCGCGGCGGCAACCTTGGCGTAAAGAGCGGCAAGGGCTTCTACATTTACAATGAAGACCGCACCAAAACACCCATCGACGCAAAATAATTAATTTATTTAATATACACGGAGGAAATAATCATGGATTTTTCTTTAAGCAAAGAACATGAAATGGCGAGACAGCTTTTCAAGGATTTCGCCGAAAAAGAAGTTAAACCTCTTGCACAGGAAATCGACGAGCAGCACAGATTCCCCAGAGAGACGGTTGATAAGCTTGCAAAATATGGATTTTTAGGAATTCCTGTACCCAAGGAGTACGGCGGACAGGGTTGTGACATTCAGACATACGTTATGTGCGTTGAGGAGATGGCTAAGGTTTGTGGTACCACATCCGTTATCATTTCCGCTCACACATCACTTTGTGTAGACCCCATCCTTACATATGGTACAGAGGAACAGAAGAAGAAATATGTTCCCGATCTTGCATCAGGTAAGAAACTCGGTGCTTTCGGTCTTACAGAGCCCGGCGCAGGTACAGATGCTCAGGGTCAGCAGACCAAGGCTGTTCTTGATGGTGACGAGTGGGTACTTAACGGTTCCAAGTGCTTTATCACAAACGGTAAGGAAGCAGATGTTTACATCGTTATCGCAGTAACAGGTAAAGTTGAGAAGAAGGGCAAAATGCTCAAAGAGATCTCTGCATTCATCGTAGAGAAGGGCACACCCGGATTCACATTCGGTACAAAAGAGAACAAGATGGGTATCTGTGGTTCATCCACATACGAGCTCATCTTCACAGATTGCCGTATCCCCAAGGAGAACCTCCTCGGACAGCAGGGTAAGGGCTTTGCAATCGCAATGCACACCCTCGACGGCGGACGTATCGGTATCGCTGCACAGGCTCTTGGTCTTGCTGAGGGCGCTCTCGAGACAACTATCGAGTATGTTAAGGAGAGAAAGCAGTTCGGTCGTTCAATCGCACAGTTCCAGAATACTCAGTTCGTTCTTGCTGACCTTGCTACAAAGGTTGAGGCAGCTAAACTTCTTGTTTACAAGGCAGCTGCTAAGAAGGACGAGTACAGAACCAACCCCAAGATTTCTTACTCCGTAGAAGCTGCACAGGCTAAGCTTATGGCTGCTGAGGTTGCTATGGAAGTTACCACAAAGTGCGTACAGTTACACGGTGGTTACGGTTACATCAAGGAGTACAATGTTGAGCGTATGATGCGTGATGCTAAGATCACAGAGATCTACGAAGGAACCAGCGAAGTTCAGCGTATGGTTATCTCAGGCGCTCTTCTTAAGTAATTTGGCCGTCATTTCAAAATTAGACAAAGGAGAATAATACAAATGAAAGTTGTAGTATGTATTAAACAGGGTCCTGATACAAAGGGCGGCGTTAAGTTCAACCCTGACGGAACACTTGACAGAGGTGCTATGCTTGCAATCATGAACCCTGATGACAAAGCAGGTCTTGAGGCAGCACTTCGTTTAAAAGATCAGTACGGTGCAGAAGTTACCGTTCTTACAATGGGTCTTCCCAAGGCAGCAGACGTTCTTCGTGAAGCAATCGCTATGGGCGCTGACAAGGGTGTACTCGTAACAGACAGAGTTCTCGGTGGTGCAGATACTTGGGCAACATCCACAACAATCGCAGGTGCACTTAGAAACCTCGATTACGATTTAATCATCACAGGTCGTCAGGCTATCGATGGTGATACAGCTCAGGTTGGTCCTCAGATCGCTGAGCACCTCGGACTTCCTGTTATTTCTTATGCTCAGGAAATCAAGGTTGATGGTGACAAGGTTACAGTTCGTCGTCAGTATGATGACAGATACCACATGGTAGAAGCTAAGATGCCTTGCCTTATCACAGCTCTTTCTGAGTTAAACGATCCCAGATATATGACTCCCGGCGGAATCTTCGATGCTTGCAAAGCAGAGATCACCACATGGGGCCGTGCAGACTTAAAGGATGTTGAAGATTGCAACCTTGGTCTTGCAGGTTCACCCACAAAGATCGCTAAAGCATCTGATAAGGTTCGTAAGGGTGCAGGTGAGAAGGTTGTTCCCGAATCACCCGAAGAAGCAGTTTCATATATCGTTGGAAAAATGAATGAGAAGCATTTAATCTAGGAGGTCTAAAATGAACTTAGAAGAATATAAAGGCGTATATGTCTTCGCGCAGCAGGTTGACAACAAAGTTGACAGCATCGCGTATGAGTTGCTTGGAAAAGCAAAAGAATTGGCTGCACCTCTTAATACTCAGGTAACCGCAGTACTTATCGGTTCCAATGTAAAGGATCTTTGCGGATCTCTTGCAGAGTATGGCGCAGACAGAATCATCGTAGTAGATGATCCCGAATTAAAGGATTACAGAACAGAGCCCTATGCACACGCTCTTGCATCTGTTATTAATGAGTACAAGCCTGAGATCATGCTCGTAGGTGCTACAGCAATCGGTCGTGACCTTGGCCCTACAGTTTCAGCTCGTGTAGCTACAGGTCTTACAGCTGACTGTACAGTACTTGAGATTGGTGATTTCCCTCTTGTTCCAATTCCCGGTAAGGAGAGCGAGCAGAAGCACAATCAGCTTCTCATGACTCGTCCTGCATTCGGCGGAAACACAATCGCTACAATCGCATGCCCCAACAACCGTCCTCAGATGGCTACAGTTCGTCCCGGTGTTATGCAGAAGATTGAGCCCGTTAAGGGAGCTAAGGCTGAGATTATTGAGTTCAATCCCGGTTTCACACCCAACAACAAGTACGTTACCATCAAGGAAGTTGTTAAGGCTGTTAAGGACGTTGCAGACATTATGGATGCAAAGGTTCTCGTATCCGGCGGCCGTGGCGTAGGAAGCGCTGAGAACTTCAAGATTCTTGAAGAACTTGCTGAGGCAGTAGGCGGCGTTGTTTCCTGCTCTCGTGCAGTTGTAGATTCAGGCTGGAAGCCCAAAGATCTTCAGGTTGGTCAGACAGGTAAGACAGTAAGACCCAACGTATACTTCGCAATCGGCATCTCCGGAGCAATCCAGCACGTTGCAGGTATGGAAGAGTCAGATGTTATCATCGCAATCAACAAGGATGAGGATGCTCCTATCTTTGATGTAGCTGACTACGGTGTAGTAGGCGATCTTAACAAGATTGTTCCTCAGCTTACTGCTGCAATCAAGGCTGAGAAGGCTAAGAAGAACAACTAATTGTTTTAAAATTGTTTTGTAAAGGACAGGGGAGGATTCCTCTGTCCTTTAAGAACTTTTGAGGAGATAGTAATGAATAACGTTAGATTTAATGATTTGCTTAAGAAATTATCGGAGTGCGAAATGAAAACCGCATCCGTTGCAGTTGCTCAGGATGAGCACGTTTTAAGAGCTGTTAAGGCTGCCAAAGAGCGTGGAATCGCTAACTCCATCCTCGTTGGTGATGAGGCTGAAATCAGAAAGATTGCAGCTGAAATCGGCATGGACTTAACAGGTTTTGAAATCATTAACGTTGTGGACAAAGCAGAAGCCGCTCTTAAAGCAGTAAGCCTTGTACATGACGGCAAGGCAAACATGTACATGAAGGGTTGTCTTGAGACAAAGGATTTCCTTAAGAGCGTTCTCGACAAGGAAGTTGGCCTTAGAACAGGTAAGCCCCTTTCACACGTTTGCGTATTCGATATCGAAGGTTTTGACAGACTTATGTTCTTCACAGACGTTGCATTTATGACATATCCCACACTTGAGGATAAGGTTGCAATCATCAACAACACTGTAGAAGTTGCCAACGCTTGCGGAATCACAAATCCCAAGGTTGCTCCTCTTGCAGCAGTAGAAGTTGTTAACCCCAAGATGCCTGTTTGTGTTGAGGCTGCCGAGCTTACAAGAATGAACGAAGCAGGCGAGATTACAGGATGTATCGTAGACGGACCTCTTTCTCTTGACCTTGCTATCGATCCCGAAGCTGCAAAGCACAAAGGATGTACAGACCGTAAGATCCAGGGTGACGCAGATATCCTTCTTTTCCCTGATATCCACGCAGGTAACCTTGTTTACAAGATCCTTGTTCGTACTGCTAAACTCATTAACGGTAACATCATTACAGGAACCAAGGCTCCCGTAATCCTTACATCCCGTTCAGATGATTTCGAGACAAAGGTTAACTCTCTTGCACTTGGCGCTATCGTAGCTGAGGAGCTTGAGAAGAAGAGCAGACAGTAATCATTTTTTTACAGGAGAAAAAACATGATCAGAAGCTTAATTATAAATCCCGGCTCCACATCTACAAAGATTGGTGTTTTCGAGGATGAAAAGCAGATTCTTGATAAGACTCTTCGCCACTCAACCGAAGAGATAAATCAGTATCCCAACATCTATGCTCAGAAGGATTTCCGTAAGCAGATGGTTGTGGATGCACTTAAGGAAGAGAACATTGAGATCAGCTCTCTTAACGTATGTGTAGGCCGTGGCGGACTTCTTAAGTCCATTCCCGGCGGTACATATGCTGTTACAGATGCACTTCTCAACGATTTGATTCATCCCATCCAGGGCGAGCATGCCTCAAATCTTGGAGGTATCCTTGCAAGAGAAATCGGTGATTCCATCGGTGTTCCTTCATTCATCGTTGACCCCGTTGTAGTTGACGAGATGGAGCCCGTTGCAAGACTTTCAGGTGTTCCTGAGGTTCCCAGAGTTTCAATCGACCACCCTCTTAACCAGAAGGCTATGGCAAGAAAGTATGCCAAGTCTGTCGGAAAGAAGTACGAGGATGTTAACGTAATCGTTGTTCACATGGGCGGCGGTTCTTCATGCGGCGTTCACAAGGGCGGCAGAATGGTTGACGTTTATGCTGCACTTAACGGCGATGGTGCTTTCTCACCTGAGAGAGCTAACGGTGTTCCCGCACTCGGCCTTGTAGAGCTTTGCTTCTCAGGCAAGTACACCTACGAAGAGATGAAGAAGAAAATCGTAGGCGGCGGCGGACTTAACGCATATCTTGGCACCAACGACATGAGAGAAGTAAACGAAATGTGTGCTAAGGGCGACGAGAAAGCAATCCTTGTTCGTGACGCATTCATCTACCAGATTTGCAAAAACATCGGTGCATGTGCTACAGTTCTTAAAGGAAAGGTTGATCAGATCATCCTTACCGGCGGTATTGCATACGGCAAAGAAGTTACCGATGCCATCAAAGACCGCGTAGAGTGGATTGCTCCCGTTAGCGTATACGCAGGCGAGGACGAGCTCCTTGCACTTGCTCAGGGCGCACTCCGTGTTATGAACGGCGAAGAGGAAGCCAAGAATTACTAAGATTTTTTAGAAGAAGCATAAAGGGAGGGGGCGATACAGAATGATACAGAAGATTAGAAACAGTCTTCTTTTGCAGCTTATCTGTATTGTCCTCGCAATCCTGGTAGTTTTATCAGGTACCCTGTATGCTTCTTTTCTTTATGTCCGCCAAACCACCCAAAGCTACGCTCACACCCTGGCCGAGAGTTTACTTAAGCAGGCGGACAACACCATCTCTCTCTATGAAGAGAACCTTCGATACAATGCGGAATATCTGTGCCGATTCATGGTTCTTGAGCCCTTTGAGGACGAGAACGGTGAGGTGAGAGAAGCCCGTATCTCATCTGATTATTCCCAGGTAGCCCTGAAGAACAGAGAAATAGTATCAGCCATACTTTTTGATAACGACATGAACGTTGTCATGACTCTTGGTAAAAACGTCGAACTCCCCCCTAAACAAGCCTATTTAAGGCAGGGAGAAGATATGACGGGTGGCAGATATTATGAGGACAGTGACGATTTTTACTACGCATTCTATTATCCCGTCTACAGCGGCGTAGGCAGCAGCTCAAGGCAGCAGATCGGCATGTGCGTTTTCATTATGGAGCACTGGAAACTTGACGGTACCCTCCACAATATCTTTAACGACAGCACAGCTGCCATGCTCCTTAGTGACTCCCATGATCTGGATCTGGCTTACAGAGCCTTCGGCGACATTCCACAGGACGTCACCATGAAGGATTTGAAGAGTAATCCGGACTACGTTTACAGAGAAGGCAACTGGCAAAACGGTATCAGAATCGCCGTTGCGGTTTCCGTCTCAAAGAACACGGCAGGAAACAACGTAATCAGAAGACTGATTGTTTTGGCTTCCGTTATCACCTTTTTATTCCTGGCCATCATCGTACTTTTCTCGTATTTTAGAATGGCCAAACCCATATCAAAGATTGACCGCTTTATCGGAAACTCCATTAAGAATCCCGAGAAGCGACTTAAGTTAAAGAGAACCGATGAAATCGGAACCGTTGCATCGAGCCTTGACCACATGCTTGATGAGAACCAGCGGATGATTGAAGAAATCAAAGACGGCAAGATTCGTCTCTACGAGACTGAGCTTGTTCAGCAGAAGCTTGAGATTTTGGCTTACAGGAACCAGATTAATCCCCATTTCCTGTACAACACCCTATCCTGCATAAGGGATATGGCCTTAATTAACGACGAAGACAACATTGCGGAAATGGCTATGGCACTTTCCGACATTTTCAGATATGCTGTAAAGGGAAGCAACATCGTAACCATCAGAGATGAGGTTTCCTACATCGAGAAATACGCAAGAATAATCGATTACCGTTTTATGGGTAAAATCAAAATTTCTACTGATGTGGAAGAAGAGGCACTTGATAAGCCCATGATCAGATTCTTCCTTCAGCCTTTGGTTGAGAACTCGGTATTCCATGGCCTTGAAAGTAAGATTGATGACGGAAGAGTTAATGTCACCATCAAGACTTTGGATGGCCGACTCGAGATGGTTGTGGAAGATGACGGTACCGGAATGGATGAGGAAACCCTGGCAAAATTCAGGGATGAGATTGAAAATCCCAGGGAGAACAGCGGTATAGGCTTATCCAATATAGTACAGCGCCTTAGACTATTCTACGGCGATGATTACACCATTGAGGCAGACAGCGAATTAAACAAGGGCACCACCATAAGAATCTCCGTGCCTGAACATATGAGAGAGCAATAGTTAACTCACATTCTTTTTAATCCGGGGGGATAGAGAGATGTTAAATGTTTATATAGCAGATGATGAAGTTTGGATAACACTGGGACTTAAGAAGCTGCTTGAGAAATTGAATATGGATGTCTATATCGTAGGCACCGCAAACAACGGATTGACGGCGAGAGAAGAGATAGCCATGTTTAAGCCCGATGTGGTTTTTACCGACATAAGAATGCCGGGCTTGTCGGGACTTGACCTTCTTCAGGATATTCCCGACGTTTCACCCGAATCAAAGGTTGTGCTTATTTCAGGCTATGCTGAGTTTGAGTATGCAAGGGAAGCCATCAAGTATCACGCCTTCGATTATCTTTTAAAGCCCATCAAGGAAGAAGATTTAAAGAGAGTTATGGATGCGGTGGTGAATAAGACCAGGGAAGAGGATGATGAGGATGTTCAGGAAACTGCAACGACTCAGACCTATGATAAGACCATCGACAATGTAGTCTCAGAAATCAGAGAGCACTACATGGAAGATATATCCCTAACGTCTCTGGCATCCAAATACAACATCAGCATGGGACGCTTAAGCGAGATGATAAAGGAGAATCTCAAGGTCAACTTCTCCGACTACATCGCATCCTTAAGGATTCAAAGAGCTAAGGAGCTTCTTAGGGATGAGAGCATTTCAATCCAGGAAATAGCAGAGATTGTCGGTTATAACGACTACTTCTACTTCACCAAGGTTTTCAAGAAGGTGGAGGGTATTTCACCAAGCAAGTATAGAAAAGAGATGTAAAATGTACAATAAACGGCCGCGAAAGGCAGTTTCAACTGTCGAAATCGCGGTCATTTTTTGTAGAAATTTAAACGGGAAAAGAAAATATTACCAATTCGGCGAAAATTTTCCATGTTTTTTTGTTCATAATGGCAATATTATGATTTCGTTGGGAGTACTCGCATAGAAACTAACACATTTTTATTTTTCCGGAGGGATGAAGGCCGATCACCTTACGATCCGGGATGGGAAATTAATCAGGAGGTATGTTTTTTTATGAAAAAGAGACTGGTAAGTGTAATGCTCAGTTTGTTGATGGTTGGATCAACACTTGCTGGATGTGGAAACGCAGCAGCAACAAAATCTGAGACACCTGCACCCGCAGCAACAGAAACAAAGACAGAGGAAGCAGCACCTGCAGCAACAGAAGAAGCAGCACCTGCTACCACAGATGACAGCAACATTAAGATTGGTGTATCAATTTGGAGTTCAACAGACGTTCTTGGTTCACAGTGTAAGATGATCCTCGACGAGGCAGCAGCAGCTCTCGGCGTTCAGGTTCAGTATGTTGACCAGGGACACGTTTCAGAGAAAGTTACAGCATCAGTTGAGCAGCTTTGCGCAGCAGGATGCCAGGGTATTATCATTTGTAACTCATCAGATACAGAGATGGCTTCAGCTATCAAGACATGTAACGATAACGGCGTTTATCTTGCACAGTTCTTCCGTATTATCAGCCAGGAAAACAGCGCAGACATCTATCAGGCAGCTGTTGATTCCGAGTACTATGTATGTGCTGTACACGAGAACGAGCCCGAAAACGGTGAGAAGCTTGTTCAGATCCTTCTCGACAAGGGCGACAGAAACATCGGTCTTATCGGCTGGGAGCAGGGTGATGCTACATGGCTTGGCAGATGGGAAGGTTACAAGGCAGGCGTTGAGAAATGGAACGCAGCTCATCCCGATGATCAGGCAGTTCTTTCAGAGCCCCAGTACGCAGGAACATCTTCAGAAGGTGGTTCCAAGGCAGCAGAAGCTCTTATGAGCGCTAACCCTGACCTCGATGCTCTTATCCCTGCAGGCGGCGGCGGAGATCCTCTCCAGGGCGCAATCGCAGCAGTTGAGCGTGCAGGCAAGACTCAGGACATCGACATCGTTTCAACAGACTTCTTACCTGACCTTGGTGAGAGACTTGCAAACGGTTCAATGGCAGGCGAATCCGGCGGACATTACTGTGATCCTCTCTTCGCATTCATGGCTGTTTACAACGCAATCAAGGGTAACTACAAAGATTTCGGCGGCAAGTTCGAAGACGTTAAGTTCCCTTACCTCTATGTAGCATCTGCTGATGACTATAAGGATTATGAGAAGTACTTCGTAGATCAGCTTCCTTACACATCTGACGAACTCGTTGAGATGTCCAAGCTTGATATGGAAGGCTTAAAGAATGCTGCAGCATCACTTTCAATCGAAGACGCAGCAGCAAGATCCGGCAAATAATTACCCCCGGATTTATATAGAGTTTTAGGCTCGAGGCCGATATCGAACGACGGTACCGGCCTCGAATTAACAAAGAGGTGACTTTATGAATGCATCAACTAAAACGGCGGAAAAGAAAATATCAGGACAAGCCAAAGGCTATCTGCTGCTTTTCATCCTAGTTTTAATTTCATGGGGAATATTCAAGATTATTACCCCGGACAATTTCGGTTCTCCGAAAAATATGCTGAGCTACTTTGAAGCATCCCTGTTAGCAGCAGTGGGCGCGGTAGGTTTCTACTTTGTAATGGTTATGGGAATGTTCGATTTCTCCATCGGCGCCAATATCATGCTTTCCGCGATTGTGGGATGCGTATTCGCAAATCGCTTCGGACTTGGTTATATGGGGCTGATTGTTGGAAGTATTTTAACAGGAGCGTTGGTTGGTTTAATCAACGGTTCATTCTATGTAAAGCTTAGAATTCCTTCCATGATCGTTACAACCGGACTTGCTCTTATATATGAGTCGGTGGCTAACTACATCGCAGGCGGTGTTGAGCAGACTCTTCCTTCTGATCTTCGAGCTTTCGGTCAGATGCCCGGTAACCTTATTTTAGCGGTAATCGCTTTTGCCGTAGCATATTTATTACTGAATTATACAAAGATAGGCACATATACATACGCTATCGGAAGTAACGAGTTCGTAGCCAAGAACATGGGTATCAAGGTCAACAAATATAAGATTCTGGCCTTCATAATAAGTGGCGCCTTCCTTGGAGTCATGGCAGTTCTTACAATCAGCTACGGTTCTTCCATGGTAGCAGTTACGGGTATGGCATCCATGAGCCGAAACTTCGTACCCACAATGGGTTGTTTCTTCGGCCTGGCCTTTAAGAAATACGGAATGCCCATTCCCGCAATCATCATTGGTGAGTTTGTCATCAACATTATTTTCTTCGGTTTCATCGCCCTCGGAGCTCCCACAGCTATCCAGGACGTTATCACCGGACTTGCCCTTTTGATCATCGTTACACTTACAACCAAAGTTGCCAAGGGCGAGATAGTGAAATAAGGAGGAGAGCTTACCATGAGTGAAATCAGATTAGAAGTAAAACAGGTTAGTAAGAGCTTTGGTATCACTAAGGCTCTCAGGGAAGTATCCTTCAACATTAACAAAGGAGAAGTACATGCTCTGATTGGAGAGAACGGTTCAGGTAAGTCCACTCTTACCAACTCTCTTGCAGGCATTTACCAGAAGGACAGTGGGGAATTCATCCTTGACGGCAAGGAAGTGCATCCTCACAACCAGGTGGAGGCAAACAATGAGGGAATATCAATTATCGTTCAGGAACTTGGTACACTCGACGGCCTTACCGTCGCAGAGAATATTTTTCTGGGACATGAAGAAGCCTTCGTAAAGTTCGGTGTAAAGAACACCGGCGCCATGAACCGTAAGGCCACGGAGCTTCTTAAGAAATATGGTTTTGACAGAATCAAAGCCTCAGATATGATTGAGAATTACAACTTTGAGGACAGAAAGCTGGTTGAGATCGTTAAGGCAACCTACTTTGATCCCAAGATTGTTGTTATTGATGAGACCACGACCGCACTTTCCAGAGAAGGGCGTGAGGAATTATATAAGCAGATGAATCGTATCCGCAGTGAGGGTAACACAGTTATCTTCATTTCTCACGACTTGCCTGAAGTGCTCAAACTTTCCGATACCATCACAATACTTCGAGACGGTGTTTATATCGACACAGTTAAGAGCTCTGAAGTGGATGAAGAAGGTTTAAAGAAACTTATGGTTGGACGTGAGGTAAGCGGTAGCTACTACCGTGCAGACTACGGCGAAGAAGTTTCTGCGGAAGTTGTCATGACGGTTAAGGGAGTTACCGTCCCCGGTCTCATTTCAGATATAAATTTTGAACTTCACAAAGGAGAAATCCTTGGTTTTGGCGGCTTATCCGAATCCGGAATGCACGAAATCGGAAAGGCCTGCTTTGGAGCGTCCTTTGACAGAGAAGGCAGCGTAACACTGGCTGACGGAACAGAGATTAATGACATTCCCACAGCCATTAAGCACAGCATCGCCTACACATCTAAGGACAGAGACAATGAGTCACTTGTTATGAACCAGAGCATCAGAGATAACATCTGCTTGCCTTCACTGGATGAATTATCAAACAAGGCTCATTTGTTGAACGACAGAAAACTTAAGGCATTTGCCAATACATATGCTGAGAAGATGTCAACGAAAATGACAAGTGTAGATCAGTTCGTTTCAAATCTTTCCGGTGGAAATAAGCAGAAGGTTGTTCTCGCAAGATGGATTGGAAAAGACTCAGACATTCTGGTTTTGGACAGTCCTACCAGGGGTATTGACGTAAAGGTTAAGCAGGATATCTATCAGCTTATGGACAAGATGCGTAAAGCAGGAAAGTCCATAATCATGATTTCCGAGGAGCTCATGGAGTTAATAGGTATGTGCGACCGCATCATTATCATGAAAGATGGGCAAATAAATGGAGAACTTAAGCGAGACAAAGACATGGATGAGAACAGCCTCATCGCTAAGATGGTCTAAGGAGGGATGATTATGGCTATTCAAGAGAAGAAAGAAGTGTCAAAAGAGGGGGCACTTAAAAAACAGTCAGCAATCAATATACTAAGATCCCTTCTGCCGGTAATCGGTTTGATCGTCGTATGCATACTCTTTAACATACTTACAAAGGGTAGCATGTGGAACAGCCGAAAGCTTATTTTGAATCAGGTGTATGTAGTTTTGATTTCGGCAACAGGAGTGTTCTTCATAATGACAATGGGTGGCTTGGACTTTTCCCAGGGTTCCATCATGGGAATTGCATCCATTGTCGTATGCCTCCTGTCGAAGACTAACATTATCCTGGCAGTAGTAGGCGGCGTAGCAGCCGGAGCTGCAATCGGTGCAGTCAACGGTTACTTCTACGTAAACAGAAAGATTAAATCCTTCATCGTAACAATATGTACCATGTTCCTCTTCAGAGGATTCATTAAGTATATGGCATCCAACTCACCCGTTGCTGCCAGCATGAAGGTTTACGATTACGATACCACACCCATTAAGCTTGGTATTACGGCAGCAGTGCTTATTATCGGCTTCGTGGTATTCAGATTCACCAAGTTTGGTATCAACCTTAAAGCCATCGGTGCCGGCGAGAAGGCAGTTAAGTTCGCAGGACTTAAGACCGACAGAATGAAATTCATCATCTACGTTCTGGCCGGTGCCATTACAGGTCTTGCAGCCTTCGTAAACATCGTAAAGAACGGCTCCGCTACAGCAAACGTTGGTAACCAGCTTGAAACCCAGATCCTTATCGCTCTGGTACTTGGCGGAATGCCTATTTCCGGCGGCGCCAAGGTAAGATTCGAGAACATCATCGTAGGTTCCCTTCTCTACATCGTACTGAACAACGGACTTATTATGATGGGCCTTTCAACTCAGGCCATGCAGCTCATTCAGGGCGTTGTTTTCTTGATCTTCGTAGCAATCTTTGCGGACAGAGAGAATCTCTCAGTAATTAAATAAACCCTACCGAAGAACCCGACAGTCGAGGCCTCGCCTCCCCGTCGGGCTCTTTTTTTTAATCCAATTTTAATCTTTGGTAAAAGCCCCATTAATCATCTCCTAATATGCTAAAATCAACACTTAGGAAATCGGAGGATAAAAGAATTGTTAGGAGTATATTTAAGCGGAACAGGAAACACCAGACACTGCGTGGAGAAGCTTTTGGGAATCATATCCCCTGAGGGCAAAGCAATCCCCATCGAGGATAAGGATGTCAGAGATTTCATCATTGCAAACGACGAGATTCTCTTGGCCTACCCCACGCAGTTTTCAAATGTCCCATACATGGTTAAGGACTTCATAAATAAGAATTCCGACATCTGGGCAGGCAAGAAGGTCCTGTGCCTTACCACCATGGGAGCCTTCTCGGGAGACGGAACCGGCTGCAGCGCCAGAATATTAAAGAAATACGGCGCCGAAATCCTCGGCGGCCTTCAGATTAAAATGCCGGATTCAGTCTGCGACAGCAAGCTTCTAAAGAAGACCCTCGAAGATAATAAGAGAATTGTAAAAGCCGCTGATTCTAAATTAGAGCATGCAGGTCGAGAAATCCGTAACCCTGGTAGATATCCGAAGGAAGGCCTTTCTTTCTTCGCCCACATAGCAGGCCTCTTTGGCCAGCGTCTATGGTTCTATGGCAAAACCGCAGACTTCTCAACTAAACTTAAAGTCGGCGATGCCTGCATTGGGTGCGCCAAGTGTGTGGCATCCTGCCCCATGCAAAACCTTGAAATAATAAACGGTAAAGCAGTACCCAAGGGGAAATGCACCATGTGTTATCGCTGCATCAGCACCTGCCCCAAGCGGGCAATCACCCTTCTTGGGAAAGAAGTCACCGAACAATGCCGATTTGAGAAATATGAGGGATAAACCGCGAAAATACGCCGCATTGCAAAATTTGCAATGCGGTTTTTGCCATATTGCAAAATGTGCAATTGACTTTTTATTAGTTCAGAGACTAATGTCAAAGTATCACATGTGATAAGTAGCAGAAAACAATTTCAGAAGATTATCGGAGGAGAGAATGCAGGGGATTTTCATCCCCTGCATATATTGAGATGATATTGTTGAAAGGAACGGGAGTTGCATTACAACCATGAGTATAGAATTAAAAAGAGCTTGTATAAGCAGGTCGGCAATTGCTGTTACGTTAATCAATTTTGCAATGCTAATATTTGGCGGTAGCGAAATCATATATGACAAACTTATTTATGATTTTGATTGGGGAGGTTCGTATATAGATAAGTTCCTGGTAGGTTATGGAATGGGAGTGACATGTATCCTTGCTGTATTTTTCCCAATCACATCAGTGCTGGCTTATTCAACGTCATATCGTAAAGAGAGAGATAGCGGATATGAGAATCTATTAAAACTAAAAGTCGGAAACAAGGAATACAGATCATTAAAAGCTTTTACTGCAGCCTTAGTAACTTTTGCGTCATTGTTCATTCCTTGCCTTCTTTGGCTAATAATTTGCTTTTTTGTGTTTGGTGGACAAGTATCTACTATGTCAATAATGCCGCCCCCATCCTTCTTGGAGAGACTATATAGTGGAAGTCCCTTTTTGTATGGATTGTTTTATTGCTTTAACGCTGGGATTCAGGGGGCAGTATTTGCGGTATTTGGATTGGGATTAATATCAGTTATACGTAACAAGTACCTTGGAATGTTGGCACCGTTTTGCTTTTGCTTGTTTTCCGCAGCGGTTATAGATAGATTTGCAAGAGGATTGAATGCTTTAAACTTGTTTGTACCAGAGGTATACGTAAATACAGCCATAGGTAAAAGTGGAATATGGTTATATGATATAGTGCTTATATTAATTGGACTGATTTGTTTTTGGGTAGGAGATAAATACCATGGTGAAAACTAGTTGGGGCCAAAAGATTTTGATTACATTTGCGGTGGAATTATTGGTAGCATATGTTAGTGAATACTCGTTTGTGTTGTATAATCCCAGAGCAGATATTTGCCATATTGTGATGAACTCGCTCAATAATGTATTTATTTGTCTTATTATTAATCCACTTTTCCTGATTGTCCTGACATATGCGAAAGATGATACACTGTATCGATATGTGGATCTGATTCGGCGTAAGAATGTGACAGAGTATGCTATTTCGAGAATTATGCCAAGACTTGTTTGGCCTATACTAGTAGTGATTGAATATGTGATTGCATCAGTGATGGTGAGTTATTATTTTATTCCCGCAAACGAGATACTTTTTTCGGGTGAATTGGATGGTGATTTGATTGACATAATCATTTGTCAGATTATCAATGAAATAATCCTTATGGTAGCTGTTCATATTTTTAGAGAGGTTGCGGGTTGCTTGATTTCAAGCAGAAAAATAGCTGTTCTATGTACAATAGCAGTCATTTTTTTTGACTTCGTTGCAACTAAACTTCATTGGGATGCAATAACAGCATGGACACCCTGGGGGCATGTGAGGTATTTGAATGGTGGCCAAGCAACACCGGACTATAGAGTCTATTTAGGGTATTGGATGTTAATTGCCTTGATTCTTGCTTTGTTAGTTCATATGCTGAGATATAAAAGGTCTTTTTTGAGTGTAACGAGTAAAAGATTTGTTTGATGGAGAATCAATATGGATAAGAAAGTGATTGAGATTACTGGTTTGTCTAAAAAATATAATAATAACATTTTGTTTGAAAACATGGGATTCACTATGAATCAAGGAGAGGTGGTCGGAGTAATAGGCGAAAATGGCGCTGGAAAGAGCGTATTCCTAAAGATGATTTGCGGGTTGATTGCTCCGAATAATGGGACCGTGAACGTACTAGGTGAAGAATTGGCCAGTGGAGACTTTCCCAAGGACATTGGAGTGATACTTGACTGTGCTGGATTTTTGCCGGGAGAGACGGGCTTTAAAAATCTTATGATTCTTGCAAACATAAGAAAGAAAATAAACAGAGAAGGTGTCAAGAAGGTAATGAGAAGAGTTGGGCTTGATCCAGAATCAAGAGTTAAATTTGGCAAGTATTCATTGGGTATGAAACAGAGACTTGCGATTGCACAGGCAATTATGGAGAATCCCAAGCTGCTTATTCTTGATGAACCCTTTAATGCAATTGATACGGAAACGTTATCTGATTTCACAGAAATGTTTAAGGATTTGAACGAAAAAGAAGATGTAAGCATTATTATGACATCGCATCATGCTGAAGAAATAGAAAGATTATGTACTAAAGTATATCGAGTTGAGAACCGTGGCTTGGTGGTATATAGATGATTGAAATTTGGGATTCATATTTTAGCAGAATTGGACCTGACTGGCTTAATTATCATATGCTTCGACTTGTCCCTTGGATTGTAAGTTATTTGGTACTTCTTAGGTATAAGAGCCGAATTGTAGTCTATATTTTTGTGCGTACACAAAAACTATTAAAAGTATTCTTTCATGACTGGGTGAAGGCTTTTGTCATTTCACTAGGGTATTTCGGATTTGTATCGGCAATTTTAGCATTGCTTTTCGGTTTGGAGGGGGCTTCGACACAAGTATTTTTGTATATTGTTTTGAGAGAGTGCTTTGTTGCGATTAACGGTGCATCCATTTCACTAATTATAGCCCTTCTATTAGATAAGGCGGAAATTGGGTTCATGATGATGCTTGTAATAAGGTTTATAGAGGGGATGCTGTTGAAGGATATGCCGGGTATGTGTATTGTGATAATGAACTGCCCTGTGTTTGCCGGTGTTTCTTATGTGCTGATATATATGAAACTAGAAGGGTATTTGGGAATGGAATGAAAAAAGAATACTATTAGATGGATCAATTAAACATGAAGGTTGGAGGAAAAGATGAAAAGAAAATGTTTAAAATTTTTATTAGGAATAATTATGGGAATGGCAATTTGCTTGTGCACTGAAGGAACTAGTATCTGCTCAAAGGCAGCCACGCCTAAAACAGTGACAGCGGATAAAAACATAAAACTTGGGGAAATAGTTGCTTTTAGAGAAATCAAAACAGCTAGTATACTTCTTTCAAGTAGTAGCAAAGTGGTTACGATTGAACTAACCTTTGCGGGAAATGTTAAACCTAACAAATACTATAATTACGATGTGACAGATAACGGAGTGCGCTACGTTGGGACGATAAAAACTTACAAGTGCATACTATAGTAATGGATATACATATGCTACGTATAGTGGAGAAGTAAGCGCCCAGTAAATTCCTTTGATTTCCCTTGAACTACGTGGTAAAATCATACCAAATGGTAGTGGGGAGGGAAAGATGGAAAACAGAGAGAAGATTGAAATAGGGAAAAATATAGCCAGCCTGCGCAAGAAAATGGGATTGTCGCAGGCTGATTTCGCGGAAAGAATTAATGTTGTTGCTTCAACTTTATGCAGATGGGAGACAGGGAAAACTGCTCCACCTATGGAGTCGATTGAGATTATTTGTCAAGAATTTAATGTTACCCAAAAAGAACTGATTTTTGGAAAAGAAGCCACCGCTGAGATAAACAAAAAGGGTGGCCGAATCTTGAAATTATTGATACCCCTTGTTGTCATAGCGATTATTGTAGCTTTATTATGGCTCTTTTTCCCACGCTATAGAGTAGCGGATGTGTCTGACGCACATCCAGACACATATGGACAAACAGTAACATATAAAGTTGTGCTTATGCCAACTTTTGAATTTGAACACGAGAGCGCAGATGAATATGCAAAGAAAATCAAGGGAAGCTATATGGACAGGGATGATATAGATGCTATAGAAATCTATTTTTTCCTTTCCGGCGATGAAATCAATGACATTAATGGCGCACATGAATGTTTCTACTTTATTTTCTGATTGCCCAATTTTTACCGAAATATTGATAAATGGATTCTTGGCCTATAAATAAGCTTGGAATCCTTTTTTTTGACCTAGAAAGGCACAGATACGGCATATTGCAAATATTGCAATGATAAAAAAGCCAAATTGCACAACGTGCAATTGACTTTTTGAGATTAATGAGGTTAATGTCAAAGCATCACATGTGATCAGAAACTATTAACATTTTTCACGGAGGGTTAGTATGAAAAACCACATGAAAGTTTTATGCACCTTGTTGGGGGGTGCGCTGTTGGCGTGCTCAATGCGTGTTCATGCATCAAACGTAGCTATAATGAGTTGGTCCCTATTAGACTCAGGAAAACACTTGGATTGGGATGGAACATCAGAATATCTTAGTTACTTTCAGTCAGGAGTTGACACCTGGAATGATTATAAACCCGGAGTTATAAGGCAGGATTCTTGGAATACAATAGAAGACGTCGCCATTTCAGATTATTATGAACAAAACTCGGTATCGGGATATACAGACAAGGCAGGAATGATTTGTTTCAATAAATATAATATGAGTAGATATAGTTCAGCGGAAAAACAGCATACCTGCACACATGAACTAGGGCATGCCTTAGGGCTGGCACATAACCAGTTTGGGGATATAATGTATGCTGAGTTGACGTATCATACCGTGCTATCAGAAAATGATAAAGCATCATACGATGCAAGCTATAACAGATAAGGGGGGGATTCAATGAGAAAAAGTTTATTAATAGGTGTCATGGTTTTGGCAAGTATGATTCTAATCGGTTTTTTTCTGGTGTTGATAAATAAAACCAGTAGTATAGAAAACCAGATTTCATATATCGAAGGATCCTACTCTATTAACGTGGATGATTTCCGAGCTTTAGCCGGAGATGCAGATTATGTTTTTTCGGCGGAAGTTACTGGAATAGAAGGATACATATATAAAAACCCAGTTATGATAGAAACGGTGACGGGTGCGAAAAGAATAACGACGCCATATACGGACTACTCTATACGCGTAATAGAAAACATAAAAGGTAAACTCCAAACCGAAGATGATATTATTATTCAAAAGGCTGGGGGTATTTCAGAAGATGGTAAAATAACCGTTATTTTTGAGAGAGATGTTTTACCTGAGATTGGAAAAACATATATCTTTTATGCTTATGCTCAAGAAGATGGCTCTTTGCTGTCGGCTGGACCAAACTCTTGCCTGAAGCTAGCCAATGAAGTTAATAATGGCAAGAAAAAGGTAAAAGCTGCAGACAGCACCTACAAAAAGGTTTTGGATGGATACAACCATCAGATTGAAACGGACAGACCCAGAAGCAAGTCCAAATATGAAATTGATGAGTAAAAGTTGCAATGTTAATTAAATAAATATGAAGGAGAAAATTCTTATTATTTTTACTCTTTCGATAATGCTTATAATAAGTGCTTTGCTTCTTGCAAAGCACTTTTATTATGTCTGAAAACATGGTAGACTCTACTATTATAAGGCGTAAACATAGGGTGAGGAAAATGGAAGGGAAAGAAGTAGGAAAAAGAATTAGAGATATTCGGCTAAAGAGGGGATATACTCAGACTGAATTTGCTGAAATAATTCATGTAGATACCAGTACAGTAAGCAGATGGGAAACAGGTAAGGTACCTGTATCGATAGACAATATAAGATTAATATGCAGAGAACTCCAGATTCCTGAATCTGAGCTGATGCCAGAAGAGCCGGTGGTTAAGGCTAAAGAAGAAAACAAGCATAAAAAAACAATAGCAGTGGTATGTATCATTGCCATATGCATCTGTGCGACTGCCCTTATAACCGTTTTTATCATGAAAAACCAATATAGAATGGTAGGGGAGCCGGAAGTCATTGAGGGGGCATTTGGAGATACACTTTTGATATATGCCAAGCCTGTGTTTGTTTATAGTGACGAGTCAGCCGAAGTGTATTCACACAGAATGTTTAAGAGATTTTTGAACACTGAGGGTCTGGGTGCAATAGAAGTTGTTATAATTCCCAAGGATGCAGAGCCTGGTGATGATACAGAATCATTAAATGACATTACAATGTTAATTAACGAGATAACGATAGAAAAATTTGGAAAATAGTGAATGAAAACCAGAAGATTATATCTTCTGGTTTTTTATTGCATGCATTTATAGAAGACCCGATTTTACGGCAATTTGCATAACGTGCAAATCAAAAACCCCCAATTTGCACAACGTGCAATTGACTTTTTCGATATACCTAAGTTACGTTTGAATTAAATCAGGCAAGATTGAGTGATAATGTTTCAGAGGGAAATATACATGAAAAATACAATTAGAGTACTTTTGATTTTAGGGTTAATAATGATTCACTTCATAGGTGCTTTTTTGACATTTAATCTGTCCTTTTACAATTAGGTGCTGGGTGATTGTGTTACGCTTGATATTGAATTTGAGAATGAAGAAGCATTTGCATCAACGTTAGATTGGGCTGAAAGAGAAGACGTTAATATAGTTAAACTTGATGAGGGCCAGGATGGCTATAAGGCGGTGCATGTATCATCAAAATTATTGAAAGAGATTGATTCTGAGAGAATTGCAATGTCTCCTTTTAGAACCATACCTGTTGATGAACTTACCGAGGCTGAGCATTGGGGATATTCGAGCCTATACTTTGTTTCACTTACTTCTGATGAAGAGATCAATGCTATGGAGGCAGCACTTGTTGATAAAGGAATTAAAGTTGAGAAGAGAATATTTTGTACCCCTTTTTCACTATTACTATCAGATCGATGGCTTGATTGGGGAAAGGTTTACAGTGTAGCTTTTTTGCTGTTGTCTATAGCAGTCGTTTTTGGTGTATCAAAACTTAAATGTATTGGTAAAAATAATAATGGAGGATTTAAGAGTCACGGTAAGTATATCTGCTGTATTCCGGTAATAATACTACTAATCTTCTTATGTACGGCATCAATCTCAAGAGCTGCTTTTGTTACGCAGAGGGTATTCGTAGATGGAAAGAACTTATTGCATTGCAGAAACTATTCAAATGTATATAGGGTAGTAATGAATAATATAGGTCAAAATCAAAGCTTGGAGAAAGAAATCGAGATTCGGGGGTTGGCGGAGAAGGCATATAAAGAATTAACCTTTAAACGAAAGGGCTTTTTCATGGACTCTAATGATGTTGCATGCAATGACTTAATGGGTCTTGATAGTGAGCAAGATGGGTTGATCCATGAAAGAGGCAACACGCATATAACCGTCTCTCCTAATTTCTATAAGATAAACCCAATCCAGGCTTTAGATGGTGAACCAGTTGAGAGTAAGATTGATTATGATGAAAACACAATAAATTTGGCTGTGCCTGAAAAATACATGCACCTTAAAGACCAATTGGTGGAGCAGTTCACAGATTATTTAAATTTCAACAGGTTTTTGATAGGAGAAAGAGTTTACGGTGAGGCTTCAAATGAGACGTGGAATCCGAATAAAGGCCCCCTGTCTGTAAATATAATCCCTGTGAAAGATGGACAAAGCTATTATACGTTTGACGACTCGGTTCGCAGGAATGAAAACAACTCTATTGCTGATGCGGTAGCTGTTATATACACAGATAATTTTCATCCAAGCTATATTCTCTTCACATCGTCAAGAGCCCTGTTTTTTCAATATGATGAAGAACAGCCTGCTGATGATTACTTAAATGAAATAGCTGGAATAAAAGGTTTTATCAGGGCTGATTCAGTCTATAGAACCGCTAAGAATGATTTTGAACAGGATTTGCTTGATTTTGCATTGGCACTTTTGCTACTCGTGATAAATGTTTTGGGCTTTATGGAAGCCGGCCGATTAATTTCTGAAAAGAAGGGGAACATTCTATTTCATCTGATTCCGGCATTAGCCGGCCTTGGCATATGTTATCTGTTATCGGGCTTTAGAGTTGTGAGGGTAATGAGATTTGATGTGATTAAAGGCATAATCCTTATGATAATACTTGAAACTATTGTATTCATGCTTTGGGGCAGGAATAAGCTCAAGCAGAGAACTTAAAATTGGTGTATAATAAGGGAGTAATATTATTTGGGAGGTTACACACATGAACCAGCACAAGAAAAACCTAATCTATTACCCCCTGGGTACAGTAGGACGCGACATGGTATATGCTTTGTTTACAAACTATATCATGTTGTTTATTTTATACACCAGAAGTCTGACTGCAGCTCAGTTGGGTGCAGTTACAGCCATAATGGTGGCAGCAAGAATCTTCGATGCATTGAATGACCCCATCATGGGTAACATCATCGAGAGAACCAGATCAAGATGGGGTAAGTTTAAACCCTGGATGTTGATTGGAGTTCTTTCCACCAGCGTAGTTGTTTATTTAGTATTTAATACCGACCTTACAGGTTGGAATTTCATCATTTTCTTTGGCGTTATCTATTTCATGTACAGTATCACATATACCATGCATGACATTTCATACTGGGGAATGATTCCCGCACTTACCCAGGATGGTGACGAGAGAAATTCACTTACCGCAAGAGCTACTCTTTTCGCCGGAATCGGCGGAACTCTTGCTTCCATATTGATTCCCCTTCTTACAGCAGGTGAATTTGCCATTGGCGGAAATGCCAAGACAGCATACGGACGTATCGCTCTTGTTATCTGTATTCTTGCTCCCGCATTTATTCTTTTCCCTATTTTCGGAGCAAGAGAGAACAGAGACGATATGCAAAAGGAAGCTCCCAAGGTCAGCCTTAAGAAGATTGTTAAGACAATCGGCGGAAACGACCAGCTCCTTTGGATTTGCCTTATTTTCTTACTTCAGGAAATCGGAAACGGAATTGTTCTCGGAGGCGTAGGCTCCAACTACATTTACTTCGAGTTCGGATATGAAGGCGGCCTCTATTCCACATTTACAACAATAGGTATGGCTGCAACGGCAGTATTGATGGTTATCTACCCTGCACTTTCCAAGAAGTATCACAGACAGCCCTTGGTTAAGTTCATGGGAATAGCCGCAACAATAGGCTATATCATTCAGCTTGGATGCGGTGTGATAATGCCTTCATCAACCTTGAAGTTCTGGGTATTGACCTTCGGTTTCATGCTTGCAAACCTTGGTCAGTACGGCTTATACCTCATCATGATGATTTCCATTATCAATACTGTTGAGTATAATGAACTTAAGCATGGCACCAGAGACGAAGCTATTATCGCTTCAATGAGACCTTTCCTTACCAAGCTTTCAAGCTCATTTACAGTAATTATCACTACAGTTTCATATCTTATCTGCCAGGTTACAGCTTACACCAACAGAATTTCAGAGTTGGAGACACAGGCTGAAACCGGAGCACTTGATGCTGAGACCAAGAGCGCACAGATTGCTGCGGTAATCGGTGAAGTCGGAAAGACTCAGAAGATTGGTCTTTTGGTTGCAATGACAGTTATTCCCTGCGCATTCATGCTTGCTTCTGTAACTCTTTACAGAAAGTACTACAAGCTTGATGAAGAGCGTTATGACGAGATTTGTGAACAGCTTAATGCTAAGAAGGCGACAGAATAATGTGGGCTTATGAGAGCGTAATATATCAGATATATACATTGGGATTTTGTGGGGCACCGTTTGAAAATGACGGTGCCCTTATGCATAGAATTCTTAAAGTCACGGACTGGATTCCACACCTGCAAAAGCTTGGAGTGAATGCGGTTCTCTTTAATCCTTTGTTCGAATCCGATACCCATGGATACAATACAAGGGATTACAGAAAGCTTGATGTGAGGCTTGGAACCAACGAGGACTTTAAGAAAGTCTGTGAAGAGCTTCATAAAGCAGGGATTAAGATTATCCTTGACGGAGTATTTAACCACGTGGGGCGCGGCTTCTTTGCCTTTAAGGATGTACAGGAGAAGAAGTGGGATTCACAGTACAAGGATTGGTTTAATATAAGCTTCGACGGAAACAGCTGCTACGATGACGGTTTCTGGTATGAGGGCTGGGAAGGCCATTACGAACTGGTAAAGCTTAACCTTAACAATGAAGCGGTAGTAAACTATCTTTTTGACAGCGTCAAAATGTGGATAGACGAGTTTGGAATCGATGGTTTAAGACTTGATGTGGCCTATTGTATCGACAGAAACTTCTTAAGGAGATTAAGGAGCGCCACAAGCTCATGGAAAGAGGATTTCTTCCTTATGGGCGAGATGATTCACGGAGATTACAATTCTCTTGTGGCAGACGACATGTGCCATTCCTCGACCAATTATGAGTGTTATAAGGGCATGCATTCAGCCTTTAACTCATATAACCTGTTCGAAATCGTCCATTCCCTTCTCAGGCAGTTTGGACCTGAACAGTGGACTCTTTATAAAGGAAAGCACTTGCTAAGCTTCGTGGATAACCACGATGTGTCAAGAATTGCAACTGTATTAAATAATCCCAATCATCTGCCTTTAATATACGGCATGATGTTTGGAATGCCGGGAATTCCCGCAATATATTACGGAAGTGAATGGGGAATAGAGGGCGATAAGGGGCAGGGTGATCCTGCATTAAGGCCCTGTATAGATAACCCCCAATGGAATGAGCTTACTGACAAGATTTCTGCCATGGTGAAGGCCAGAAAAGAAAGCCACGCCCTTAACTATGGCGGCTTTAAATCTCTGGTTCTTACTAACAGACAGTGTGTATATGAAAGGGAGAGCGAGCAGGGCAGAGTTATGGTGGCCATAAATGCGGATGAGAATCCCTTTACCGCACATTTTGATGCCAGAGCAGGAAGAGCGAAAGACTTGATTACAGGATCAGAGATAGACTTTGGAGGAGGGCTTGAATTAGCGCCCTACACCGTTTATTTCCTGAGCCCATATTAATAAAAAAGGAGTGAGATATTATTATGAAAAGAAAATTTATATCAGTTATTTGTGCGGCAGTACTGGTCATGACCACAGCCCTTATGGGCTGCGGAAATGAAACCGCAAACAAGCAGGAAGAAACACCTGTAACGGAATCAGAAACGGTGACTGAAGAAGTCAGTGAGGAAGTGACACCCGAGCCCACCGAGGCAGTGGAAGAGGCTCCTGCAGTGGTTTATGAGGATGTTGACATTAATGTCGCTGCCCTTAAAGGACCCACCGCAATGGGTATGGTTAAGCTTATGGATGAGTCAGACAAGGGTGAGACAGCCACCAACCACTACACTTTTACAATAAGCGCAGCACCGGATGAGACAACACCCGCTATTGTTCAGGGCAATCTTGATATTGCAGCAGTACCTGCAAACCTGGCAGCAGTTCTTTACAACAAGACCCAGGGTGGCGTAAAAGTTATCGCAGTAAATACACTGGGCGTTTTATATATTGTAGAAAACGGTGAGACCATTAACACCGTTGAAGATTTAAGAGGAAAGACAATCTACGCATCAGGTAAAGGTGCAACTCCCGAGTATGCCCTTAACTACATGTTATCGGCCAACGGAATCAATCCTGACACTGATGTCACAATTGAGTACAAAGCCGAACATGCCGAGTGTGTAAGCGCTTTGGAGAGCGACCCCAACGGAGTGGCAATGCTTCCCCAGCCCTTCGTAACAACAGCTCAGTTACAGAATGAGAAAACAAGAATTGCGCTTGATATGACCAAGGAGTGGCAGAATGCAGCAAGTGCTTCAGGTTCCGGCGCTACATTAATAGCCGGTGTAGTAATTGCAAGAACCCAGTTCGTTGAAGAGCATCCCGAAGCTGTTGATCTGTTCCTTGAGCAGTATGGGAAATCTGTAGATTTCACCAATGAGAATATAGATGAAGCTTCTACACTTATTGAGAACTATGGTATTATTAAAGCAGCTGTTGCAGCCAAGGCAATTCCTTACTGTAACATAACCTGCATGGCCGGTAACGAGATGAAAGAGAAACTCTCCGGATACCTTGGTGAGCTTTACAACCAGAATCCGGAATCAGTAGGTGGAGCACTGCCGAAGGATGAATTCTACTACTAATCCCTTAAAGAAGAAAAAAGCGACTATATTTGCGATTGTTTTCTGGCTCTTCATATGGCAGATTGCGTCCATGTGCCTGGGGTCGGACATCCTTCTTGTTTCACCCATAAAGGTGGTTAAGTGCCTTGGTGAGCTTATAGTCACTTCTGATTTTTGGAGAGCAGTGGGTTTTTCCTTTGTAAGGATTATTGCAGGCTTTCTTATTGCATTAATTCTTGGCATTTTATTTGCCACAATTTCTTATGACATTAAACCGATTCGGGAGTTCATTGAACTCCCGCTGTCGGTTATCAAAGTAACGCCGGTGGCATCCTTTATCATTCTGGTACTTATTTGGATTCCATCAAAGAACCTGTCGGTATTTATTTCTTTTCTTATGGCGTTCCCCGTTTTCTATACCAACGTATTTAAGGGACTTTCCACCGTGGATGACAAGATGAAGGCCATGGCGGATGTTTTTCGCTTGCCCTTATCAGGCAGAATCAGATACATCTACATCCCGGGAGTAATTCCTTTCTTTAAGGCGGCCTGTTCATTGGCCTTAAGCTTTTCATGGAAGGCAGGGATTGCGGCAGAAATCATAGGGCTTCCCAGAGGCTCCATGGGAGAGAGGCTTTACGAAGCCAAGATTTATCTTAATACGGACAGAATGTTTGCATGGACGGTGACCATAATCGTTATCAGTGTGGTGTTTGAGAAAATAGTGGCTTTTGCCATAAATAAGGCAATGGACAGACTGGAGGGAAGATAACATGGAAATAACCGTTAAGAATCTCTCCAAATCCTACGGAGAAAACAAGGTTTTATGCGACTTTTCAAAAGTATTTGAAGATAATTCATTTACGTGTATAATGGGTAAGTCAGGTGTGGGAAAGACCACTCTCCTTGACGTGATACTAGGGGTCACGAAGCAGGATGGCGGCGAGGTTTGCGGCACCGAGAATGCCAAATTCAGCGCAGTTTTCCAGGAGAACAGGCTTTGCGAGAACCTGACGGCACTTCTTAATGTGAAGATGGTAACGGACATTTCGGGAAGATATTCCGAGTCCGATATTATAAATATGTTTAAGAGAATCGGAATCGATGCCACGGATAAGAAACCGGTAAGCGACTTCAGCGGAGGGATGAAGAGGCGCGTTGCCATTTTAAGAGCATTGATGGCTGATTTTGATGTCCTTGTTATGGACGAGCCTTTAAACGGGCTTGATGAGGAGACTAAGGGGAGTGTAGTGGAGCTGATTCGTGAGTTTACAAAGAATAAGACTGTCATCATGACGACTCATGATTCCGCTGAACCTAAGCTTTTTGATGCTACGGTAATACAAATCTGACTCAGGGAGTAAATTGATTTGGAGTATATAAGGATTCCTGCCGTTTACGAGAAGATGAAACGTGCAGAAGAGACGTACGCGCCCATGGTTCTTATGGCACCGTCAGGGTGTGGAAAGAGCGCGGCAATTTCATATTACTATCGTCGAAAGAAGACACTTGTTCTTAGCTGTAAGAGTGGCAAGCTGGAGGATATGCCTGCGCCCTCTTTGATAAGGCAAAGTGTAGTCATTATTGAGGACGCCCAATGGCTTAATGACGAGGAAAGCATAAGATATATAAAAGAGCTTTTGAATTTCCCCGGCATTCAGACTGCCATATTAACAAGGGGCGGTTTCCCCTCATATCTTGCTCCTTTGGAGCTTTCCCTTGGATTTGTACGAATAACCGAGAAGGATTTTTTGATGGGTCCCAAAGAGGTACGTAGGTTTTTTGCGTCCATGGGGACGGAAATAAGTGATGAGGACCTTGAGAAGGTCTGGGAAACCTCAGGAGGATATGCCCCTTCTGTTTATTATTTTGCCAATCGAATGGAGCATGGGGAGCATTTCTCTGAGAGCCTCAGAACCCTGGTACGAGAAGATCTTTTCCATTTGTGGGACAGTAACCTGTTCTCTACATGGGATGCAAACTTTGTCGATTTTGCTTTGTCGGTTTGCCCCTATGATTCCTTCTCCATTCAACTTGCGGAGTATCTGACGGGAAATACCAGAATAGCAGAGGTAATCGAGTACTGTCGAACCGTCATGGCCCAGCTTCAGTACGAGGAGGACGGCACATATTCATTTAGGCTTTCCTTAAAGAGATTCTATCTTTGGAAGAGGAATCTCGTTTGGAGCAGGGAGAAATCCCTGGAGAACTATGCCATGGCGGCAAAGTTTTATGAAAAAGACGGGGATATAGCCAAGGCTCTTAAGTATTATGACGCTGCAGGAGATACTGCCAGTGTCAAGAGGCTCCTTATTTATAATGCAGAATTAAATCCCGGAAACGGTCAATACATAGAAACCAAGGATTACTACTTTAGTTTGCCCAGGGAGGAAATCCTTGATAATCCCATACTTATCTCAGGAATATGCATGTTGTGTGCCCTGGTGGTGGAACCGGCCAAATCGGATGAGTGGTATGAGGAACTGGTTAAATACGAGAAGAATAAGAACAATCCAAAGGAGAAGCGAAAAGAGGCAAAAAGCCTTATTGCCTACCTTGATATATCTCTTCCCCAAAGAGGAATAAGAGGCATTATTTCAATACTTAAAGGGGCATTTGCCTTAGTGAGAAAGGGCGATTTGTCATTGCCCGAAATGTCTGTAACCAGTAATATGCCATCTGTTATGAACGGCGGATTGGATTTTTGCGATTGGTCCAAAAATGATAAGCAGCTGGCCAAGATGATGGGTGGTCCCGTTGAGGGAACTGTTGGAAAGCATGGAAAGGGACTGGTAACTTTGGCTCTTGCTGAAAGCGGCTTTGAAAAAGGAACCATGTCTTCACTGGAAGTCCTTAACAGGTGCAACGAGGGCTATGAACAGGCCGGCCATGGCGGAAGCATAGAGATGTGCTTTGTGGCTACCGGTATTCTTTCAAGACAGCATATACTTGACGGCAATATTTCTGCAGTCCTGAGAGTTTTCAATGGCTTTAAGGCTAAAGCCGAGGCGGAGAAGGCCAAGAATCTGAGGGGCAACATGGAGGCCTTTGAAGCCTGGATAAGTTTATATTCCGGCGACACATCCTTCATAAAGAAGTATATTGACTCTGTGCCTGATATCAGAGAGAGCTTTTCAACCCTTGATAAGTACAGACAGGAAATCAAGGCCAGATGCCTGGTGGCGGAGAATCGACTGGATGAGGCCCTTGATATATTAAGCATATTAAGGACATATTATGTGCCTTATCAAAGGTACTTTATACAGATGGAATGTGAGACTTTGACGGCCATAGTTCTTTACAGAAAGAGAGATCCGGCCTGGAGGGAACATATGATGAGTGCTCTCGTCCAGGGATATGAGTACCATTTCATTAGGTTGTTCTCGTTGGAGGGGTCTGCGATTTTACCTCTTATAAAGGAGCTAAAGATTGCTGATGCCTCGGCAGAAATGAAGAAGTACATTAAGGCCATTGAGAATGAGGCTACCTATGTGGCGGGCTACTATCCCGACTACATGCTCTTCATTCCCGAGCCCACCGTAAACCTCACCAAGCGCGAGAGCCAGATCCTCTCCATGCTCTGTATGGGAATGGGCACGGACGAGATCTGTGAAGAGTGTGGAATTTCCTACGACGGTCTTAAGAAACACAACAAGAACATCTACAGGAAATTGGGAGCCAGAGACAGGGCAGAGGCAGAGAGGAAGGCCCTGCATCTTGGACTGGTGGGGAAGACCAAAAATATAATATAAAGTTTACAAAAACTTAATTTTTTAGAGCCTATACACCTGTTGAAGTATAGGCTCTAATCTGTTAGAATATCCTTTAGGCTTAATTTGCCGACATCCGCCTTGCGGTTACTATAAAGGAGCAATTTTCACATGAGTTTAGTAGATAAAATATTTGGAACTCACTCGGAAAGAGAGCTTAAGAGAATCTATCCTATTGTTGATAAGATTGAGGCTCTCCGCCCGACCATGCAGGCTATGACTGATGAGGAGCTTAAGGCCAAGACTCCCGAATTCAAGAAGAGACTTGCAGAAGGTGAGACTTTGGACGATTTGCTTCCCGAGGCTTTCGCAGTAGTAAGAGAGGCAGCGAAGCGTGTCCTTAACATGGAACACTTCAGAGTTCAGCTTATCGGTGGTATCATACTTCACCAGGGCCGTATCCCTGAGATGCGTACAGGTGAAGGTAAGACACTTGTTTCCACCTGTCCCGCATACCTTAACGCTCTTGAGGGCAAGGGTGTGCACGTAGTTACCGTCAACGACTATCTGGCAAAGCGTGACGCCGAGTGGATGGGTCAGGTACATGAATTCCTGGGACTTAAGGTTGGCGTGGTTCTTAACTCCATGACCCCTTCTGAGAGACAGGAAGCATACAATTGCGATATTACATACGTAACCAACAATGAGCTTGGTTTCGATTACCTTAGAGACAACATGGTTGTATATAAGAACAACCTTGTTTTAAGAGGTCTTCACTATGCCATCATCGATGAGGTCGACTCAGTTCTTATCGATGAAGCAAGAACCCCTCTTATTATTTCCGGACAGTCATCAAAGTCCACAAGCCTTTACGAGGCCTGCGATATTCTCGCTCGTCAGATGAAGCGTGGTAAGGATCTTGAGGAGCAGTCCAAGATGGATATCATCATGGGTATCGAGCAGGAAGAGACCGGAGACTTCATTGTTAACGAGAAGGATAAGGTTGTAAACCTTACAGCCGATGGTGTTGCCAAGGTAGAGAGATTCTTCCACATCGATAACTTTGCGGATCCCGAGAACCTTGATATCCAGCACAACATAATCCTTGCCCTTCGTGCTCATAACCTGATGTTCAGAGATCAGGATTACATTGTAAAAGACGACCAGGTTCTCATCGTTGACGAATTTACAGGTCGTGTAATGCCCGGACGTCGTTATTCAGACGGTCTCCACCAGGCAATTGAGGCCAAGGAGCACGTTAAGGTTAAGAGAGAGAGTAAGACTCTTGCTACCATCACATTCCAGAACTTCTTCAACAAGTTCGAGAAGAAGTCAGGTATGACAGGTACAGCCCTTACAGAGGAGCGAGAGTTCAGAGATATTTACGGAATGGACGTTGTAGTGGTTCCCACCAATCGTCCCGTTCAGAGAATCGACCTTCAGGATGCGGTTTACAAGACCAAGAAAGAGAAGCTTGCAGCAATCGTCAATGCGGTTAAGGAAGCTCACGCCAAGGGACAGCCTGTACTGGTTGGTACCATCAACATCGATGCATCCGAGGAAATCAGCCGTCTTCTTACAAAGGAAGGCATCCAGCATAAAGTACTTAATGCAAAGTACCATGAGATGGAGGCTGAAATCGTTGCCGATGCCGGTATTCACGGAGCAGTTACCATCGCTACCAACATGGCAGGTCGTGGAACCGATATTAAGCTTGATGATGAATCAAGAGCTGCCGGCGGTCTTATGATTATCGGTACAGAGCGTCATGAATCCAGACGTATCGATAACCAGTTGAGAGGTCGTTCCGGACGTCAGGGTGACCCCGGTGTATCAAGATTCTACATCTCACTTGAAGATGATTTAATGAGACTCTTTGGTTCCGACAGAATGATTGCAATGTTTAACGCTCTTGGAATCCCTGAGGGACAGGAGATTGAACATAAGACATTATCAAGAGCCATTGAGGGTGCTCAGAAGAAGATAGAGAACAACAACTACGGTATTCGTAAGAACCTCTTAGAGTACGACCAGGTTATGAACGAACAGCGTGAGATTATCTACGAGGAAAGAGCCAAGGTTCTTGACGGCGAGTCCATGAGAGACGTAATCTTCAACATGATTACAAACATCGCCGAGAACTGCGTAGATATCTGCATAAGCGATGAAGTGGATGCAAGAGATTGGGATTACACAGAGCTTAATGAGCTCCTTCTTCCCACAATCCCCATCGAGCCCGTAAGTTACGATAGAGTAGCAAATCCCAAGAAGAAGAACACCTTAAAGCACCAGCTTAAGGAGGAAGCTTTCAACCTTTACAAGAACAAGGAAGCTGAGTTCCCCAATGCCGAAGCTATCAGAGAATTGGAGCGTGTAATCCTTCTTAAGGTTATAGACAGAAAGTGGATGGATCACATCGACGACATGGATCAGCTCCGTCAGGGTGTTGGCCTTGCCGCATACGGTCAGAAGGATCCCCTTGTTGAGTACAAGATGGCCGGTTATGACATGTTCGATGAAATGACCCAGAACATCCGTGAGGAGACCGTAAGACTTCTTCTCCACGTAAAGATTGAGCAGAAGGTTGAGCGTGAGCAGGTTGCCAAGGTTACAGGAACCAACAAGGACGACTCAGCTGTTAAGACTCCCGTTAAGCGTATGGAAGCAAAGGTTTATCCCAATGATCCCTGCCCTTGCGGAAGCGGTAAGAAGTACAAGAACTGTCACGGACGAATCAACGCATAAGAAACCTAAAGAACCGGCAGTAATGCCGGCTCTTTTTGAGAATCATACGGAGAATAGGCATGGTTGAATTAGACCAGATGAAAACGGAGATCCTCTCATATGAGGAGCCTCTTAACGAGGTTAAGGATTCCCTTAATCTTGATGTTAAGAAGAATCGAATAGAAGAGCTTGAGCGTGAGATAGAAGCGCCCGGATTCTGGGATGAGCCCGACAGAGCCAACAAGCTTATGAAGGAGCTTAAGAATACCAAGGATACGGTGGAGCTTTGCGACAATCTCTATCGCCAGAAGGATGATATCTTAACCCTTATTGAGATGGGTTATGAGGAGAATGATGAATCCCTGATTCCCGAAATCAGACAGGAGCTTGACGATTTCATAAAAACCTTCGAGGAGATTCGTATCAGCACCCTTTTATCCGGCGAGTACGACAGAAACAATGCCATTCTTAAACTGAATGCAGGTGCCGGCGGAACAGAAAGCTGCGACTGGTGCCAGATGCTTTATCGCATGTACACCAGATGGGCTGAGAAGAAGGGCTTTGATGTGGAAGTTCTTGATTCTTTGGACGGTGATGAAGCGGGTATCAAGTCCATTACCTTCCAGGTAAACGGAGAGAATGCCTACGGCTATCTTAAGTCTGAGAAGGGCGTTCACAGACTGGTTCGTATTTCACCCTTCAATGCTCAGGGCAAACGCCAGACTTCCTTTGTTTCATTGGATGTTATGCCTGAAATAGACGATGATATCGATATTGAGATCAACGATGATGATATCCGTGTTGACACCTACCGTTCAAGCGGTGCAGGCGGACAGCACATCAACAAGACTTCATCGGCTATTCGAATCACCCACCTTCCCACAGGAATCGTGGTAACCTGCCAGAACGAGCGAAGCCAGTTCCAGAACAAGGACAAGGCCATGCAGATGCTGAAGGCCAAGTTATACATGTTAAAGCAGGAAGAGACGGCAGAGAAAATGTCCGATATAAGAGGTGAGGTTAAAGACATTGCCTGGGGTAATCAGATAAGGTCCTATGTACTTCAGCCTTACACCATGGTGAAAGATCACAGAACCAACGCTGAATCCGGAAACGTGGATGCGGTTTTGGACGGTGGCCTGGATCCCTTTATAAATGCATATTTGAAATGGATACAATAAAAATGGCGGCCTGTTGGCCGCCTGTTTTATTTATTTGATTTCGTAAGCTCCAGATAGAATGCTGCGGTGCTTGCATAGATGTAAGGGATGGTCCACAAAAGCCCGATGAAGAAGCTGAAGATGGATAAAATGATGAAGGGAACGAAACTCAGTAAGAAGAGAAAATAACGAAGGTAATTTCCCTTCATAAGCTTCATGCTAAGCTTCAGTGCTTCCGCTCCCGTATACTCCGGGAAATCCACCAGAATGAAGAAACTCTGGGAAATGGGGAGCCTTAAAATCAATGTAAGAACCATGCCGCAAATCAAAGCGATGTATTCCTGCTGGGGCGCGTAAATTCCGTTCATGGAATTGTGGGTGCATAAAATCACGTAGGGAAGAGAACAAACTTCCGCGATTATGGTTGATACAAAGCAAACCATAAGGCTGTGATTCCTGCCAACCCTGTATCCGTAGAAAAGGTCGGAGATGGTAGCCCGCTGCTTTGAGCAAAGCTTAAGGTAAATAAGGCATAAGCCGACTTCCAAAATTCCCACGAAGCAGGTAAGAATAAAACTTACGATCTCGGAACCGATGGTCTCGAAAAGGCTGTTGTTGGGGAAAAGATATCCAACAATGTATGTGGGAATGAAGCTTAGAAGCATCGTATCAATAAATGAAAGAATGGCTATGCCGTAGCAGCCGTTAAGGGAGCCTCTGGCATGAGCTTTGATTTCTCCGAATGTCTGATGAGGTGTCATCTTTTACTCCAATCAAAAGAATAATCTAAACATATAATTTGATGTATCTGTAATTCCGAAGAACTTCTCCAAATCCACGTCACCGCCCAGGGCATTGTTCATGATTCTCTGAACGATTTCCCTGTAAGTGGGGTTCTGAAGGAGCTCCGGAAGATGTGTGTACCAGTAAATAACCGTGGCAAAAACACCCACAACCGCTATGGAACCGCATATGATCCCGATGCGTGAATACTGTGCCAGCCTTCTGGTGCCGTTCCTTGAAAGGAAGGCAAAAATAATGGCAAGGGAGCCAAGAATAACCGACAGGTATAAGCTTGCAAAAGTGATTATGGCTATGGCTCCGCAGGCAAGGGATGCAACTGCGAACTTATTGGTGGGGACATTATACATGTCTCTGTAGTCAAATTCGTCGTTCATAATGTTTCTCCATAGACTTAAAATGTCTGCAATGCCTATATTTTACCACCTTTACGGTAAAAAGGAAACGATGTAAAATTATATGTAAATATGTCTCATATGTGAGACGGAAAGGGAGGTAAGATTCATGCTATTTCAACTTTACAGCTCTCAGTCATCCATGCAGTTAATCGGTTGGCTACTGGTATTCGTCGGATTGATTCTTGTGAATGAAATCGGACGAAGGACGAAAGCGGGAGGAATGGTAGTTTTTGTAATTATCCCCTGCATTTTGACGGTATACTTTATACTGGCGCACGTAGGTATGTTTGGAGGAAAGGACAATCCTACGGTTGCGTACATGGACGGATGGTTCCATTACTTTAAGCTTTATGCGGCTGACATAGGTTGCGTCGGCTTCATGATGATTAAGTACAAATGGGGCATCGGAAAAGAGAAATGGTTTAAATGGTTCCCCTGGTTTATCGTTGCAGCAAACATTATGATTGCCAACGTATCCGATATGGAATCTGCCATCGCTTCTTACAAGATTGCAGGTAACTTAAGCGGAGCCTGGTGGGCATCAAACGAAGGCGTATTCATCTACGGCGGTTGGTGGAATGTTCTCAATGCATTGGCAGGACTCATCAACATCTTCTGTATGACCGGATGTATCCACCTTTATACATCGAAGGATAAGAACAAGTCAGATATGCTCTGGCCTGATATGACAATCTGGTTCATCCTTGCTTATGACGTTTGGAATTTCGAGTACACATACCTGAATCTTCCTACGCACACATGGTACTGCGGCGTTGCACTTTTGCTTGCTCCTACTTTTGCAAATGCATTCTGGAACAAGGGCGCATGGATCCAGAACCGCGCCAACACCCTGGCAATATGGTGTATGTGGGCTCAGGTGGTGCCGCTTTTCCAGTTGAGCGGAAGATTTGCGGCCGCTCTTCCCACAGTTTACGGTGGAGCTACAGAAGCAGGTGTTACAACCATGGACCTTTACGAGAAGGCTATTGGCCTTTATAACAGCGGAGGAGGCAAAACTGCCGAGGCCGGCAAGATTATCGAGGGCATGGGCATAACCGCCGATCCCAGAGCACAGGGAGTTGTTGCAATACTTGCAATAGCCATTAACGTTGTATGTATGGCGGTTATCATTAAGAAATCAATTGCCATGGGCAAGAATCCTTATTCCAATGAAGTGTTCAAGGGAACAAGAGATTTCGAAGAAGCTATGGCAAGAGCAGAAGTATAAAGAATTAAGGAAGTATTTATTTAATGGACATTATCTTAAAAATCAAAGAGGAACTCAAAGTAGAAAAATGGCAGGTTGAAGCTGCCGTAAAACTAATTGACGAGGGAAACACCATCCCCTTTATCTCAAGATACCGTAAGGAGGCAACAGGTTCCCTTAACGATGAACAGTTAAGAAACCTCTTTGAAAGACTTACATATCTTAGAAATCTGGAGGACAAGAAGGCAACCGTCCTTGCAAGCATCGAAGAGCAGGGCGCTCTTACCGATGAATTAAAGGCAAAGATTGAGGCTGCCGAAACCTTGGTTGTTGTTGAAGACTTATACAGACCCTACAGACCTAAGAGAAAGACAAGAGCAAGTGTGGCTAAAGAGAGAGGCCTTGAGCCTCTCTCGGCCTTCATTCTTTCCATGGATGCCACAGAGGACGTTTTGACAGAAGCGGCAAAATATGTGGATCCCGAGAAGGAAGTTAATACCGCAGAGGATGCCCTTGCAGGAGCAAGAGACATTATCGCAGAGAGTATCTCTGACAATGCGGACTATAGAGCCTACATCCGTAAGGCAACCTTTGAGGAAGGAAAGCTTATCACAAAGGCGAAAGATGAGAAGGCCACAAGCGTATACGAGATGTACTATGACTACGAGGAGCCTGTTTGCAAGGTGGTGGGTCACAGAACCCTTGCAATCAACAGAGGTGAGAACGAGAAGTTCTTAACCGTTAAGATTGAGGCTCCCGTGGAACGCATCATCACATACCTTGAGAAAATGGTTATCACAAAGGATAACTCCTTTACCACACCTGTAATCAGGGAAGCAATCGAGGATTCATACGAGAGACTTATCGCTCCCGCCATTGAGAGAGAGATAAGAAACGAGCTTACAGAGAAGGCAGAGGATGGTGCCATCACCGTCTTTGGTAAAAACTTAGAGCAGCTCCTTCTTCAGCCCCCCATTAAGGGCAAGGTTGTTCTTGGCTGGGACCCTGCTTTCAGAACAGGATGTAAGCTTGCGGTTGTAGATGAGACCGGTAAGGTTCTTGATACCAAGGTTATCTACCCCACAGCTCCCCAGAACAAGGTGGAGGAATCCAAGAAGGCTGTTAAGGACCTTATTAACAAGTACCATATCAACCTTATTTCCGTAGGTAACGGTACCGCTTCAAGAGAGTCCGAGCAGATAATTGTGGAGATGTTAAAAGAACTGGATGTGTCCAAAACAGGCCCCGTTCAGTATGTAATAGTAAATGAGGCAGGAGCTTCCGTTTATTCCGCTAGTAAGCTTGCAACGGAAGAGTTCCCCAACTTCGATGTGGGACAGAGAAGTGCCGCATCAATTGCAAGACGTCTTCAGGATCCTTTGGCTGAGCTTGTTAAGATTGATCCCCAGTCCATAGGTGTCGGTCAGTATCAGCATGATATGAACCAGAAGAAACTTGCCGAGGCTCTTGGTGGTGTGGTAGAAGACTCCGTTAACAAGGTTGGCGTTGATCTTAACACCGCATCGGTATCATTACTTGAATATATTTCCGGTATAACCAAGGTTATTGCCAAGAACATAGTTGACTACAGAGAGAAAAACGGAAGATTCAGAGACAGAAGAGAACTTCTTAAGGTTGCAAAACTTGGTCCCAAGGCCTATGAGCAGTGTGCAGGCTTTATGAGAATCACAGACGGAGATAACCCTCTTGACGCTACAAGCGTTCATCCCGAATCCTACGAAGCAGCTATGAAACTCATGGAGAAGCTGGGAATCACAATGGATGACGTTAAGGCAGCCTGGAAGGCAGCTCCGCTTAAGAAGCAAGCAGCTAAACCTGCGCCTAAAAAACCTGAGAAGAAGCCTGTCCAGATTAAGAATACCAACACAGCCATGGGTAAAGCTCTTGCAATGGCTCTTGGTAACGTAAGCCTTGAAAATACTGAGAATACAAAGACTGACAGGGCAGTACAGAATGCGCCTGACACGAGTGTCGGTTCCTTCGAAAAGAAGATTAAAGATAAGAAGAAACTCGCCGAGGAACTTGGAATCGGTGAGATTACTCTTACCGATATTCTTAAAGAGCTTGAGAAGCCTGCAAGAGATCCCAGAGAGGATATGCCGGCACCCATTTTAAGAAGTGATGTTCTTGACATGGAAGATCTTAAGCCCGGAATGGTTCTTAAGGGAACCGTCAGAAACGTAATAGACTTTGGTGCTTTCGTAGACATAGGAGTTCACCAGGACGGTCTGGTTCACATCTCTCAGATCACAGATAAATACATCAAGCATCCTTTAGAGGCAGTAAAGGTTGGAGATATCGTTGATGTTCAGGTAATCTCAGTGGATGTTCCAAAGAAGAGAATTTCTCTTACCATGAAGATTGGTAAAGAAAACAAATAATAGACATAAAAAAACCGCGCTCGGGGTGGCGCGGTTTTTGAATGCAAATAATTAGTCTTCTGTGGTAACCTTAACCTTTGCGGTTGCTTTCACATGACCTTCCTTGATGATAGGGCTTACCTTCTTGTAAACAAGAAGAGTAACCAGTGAGTTAACTGCACCCTTTATGAGGTTAAGGGGAGCAACACAGGCAATTACAAAGCTTGTAATTGAGCTTCCGCTGAACTTGTTAACTGCGGAGCCCATCTCGATGATTGCCTCAAGAGGCATACCGAAAAGCTTTGCAAATGTAGGTAAAAGATATACGGCATTGAAAAGTGTGCCGAAAATTGTTATGATAACAGTTCCGATTGCACAGGAAACAAGTGCTCCTTTTTTATTCTTGTGGAAGAGGTAGTAAATAGAAGCAGGCATTATGAAGCTGCATCCAACCGCAAAGTTTGCAAGCTCTCCTACAAAAGCTGTGCTTGTTCCTTTGATGAAAAGCTTAAGGACAATCTTGACGAATTCCATCATTACTCCGGCAACGGGACCGAAAGCAAAACTGCCGATAAGAATAGGCAACTCACTTAAGTCTAACTTGTAAAAAGTGGGAGCAAAGAAAAGTGGAATCTCAAGTAACATCAGAACCGCTGCGATTGCGGAGAATACACCGCATACTGCAACTTTTCTTGTTGTAAGAATTCGCTCGGTGTCACCGGCTTTCTTCTTTGCGGCTTTCTCAACCACATATGCGATGACGAACATAGCGAAGATGATGAGCAAGAAGCTCAAGACATATAGCAGGTTCTCTGCTACTGTTTTGAATAAGGTACTCATAGTTAGTCTCCTTCCATCCAGACTTTACTGTCGGTCTCGGATTTACACCGAGTCAGCCGTGTGCTAAAATTTCACACGGGTCGCGGACTTGTGTGGCCACTCACCGCCGGTAGGGAATTTCACCCAACCCCGAAGAACTAAAGTTATTTAGTTTCCGCCACATACTATAAACCATAATTTATCCATGGTCAATAGGTTAAAGGATATGATATTATAAATATATGGAAAAGGATAAGAAGATTCAACCTAAAAGAATATGCATAGTAGCCGAAGATCTGGGGGCATTCAGCACCATCAGAATGCTTAACGGAATCATGAATTACTGCGATGGACAGAACATTCATGCCATTATCCAGGACATGAGACTTTTCGGCAAATTAAGCGGAGATTGGATTTATGATGAGGATCTTTTCCAATCCATTCTTTCGCCTACCCTTTCCAAAACCGGGACATTTAATCTTGACGGAGTTCTTTACATCGGTGCCTTCGAGCACGAGGTCAGAAACCCCCTCAATTTTAATAACATACCCACTGTGATGCTCTATTCAACTCCTGCTTATTCCACTATCCCTACCTACAGACTTGATGATGTGGGAGGCGGAGAGAAGGTTATCAAGTATCTGATAGCCCATGGTCACAGGAGAATCGGAATTATTGCCGGTGAATACGGAAATGCCCATGCGGACAACCGACTCATCGGTGCCAAGAAGGCCCTGAAGGCCGAGGGAATATCCTTCGACCCCGAACTTCTTTTCTATGGAAGATGGAGCAAAGAAGCGGGATACAACGGCATGAAGAATCTGCTGGATAAGAAGGTGGATGCTGTTTTTTGCATGTCAGATATTATTGCAACGGGAGCATACAAGTGTCTCTTTGAGAGAGGTATAATTCCGGGTAAAGATATTTCAGTTGTGGGATATGACGACCACGAGTGCGCGGAGTTTCTTACTCCTGAGCTTACCACTTATCAGCTTCCTCTCTGGGATCTTGGATTCGCAGCCATGGCAAGGCTCATGGAGATGATTCAGCATCCCGGCAAGAAGTATCAAGGGGAGGAAAATCCCCGATTCCCGGGCAAATTGCTGGAGAGATATTCAGTAGTTAAAAATTGATTTTTCGCCTGCCAAAATTTATAATTATTACGTAGAAATACGTTTGGAGTTTATATGGAAGTATCACTAAAAGTAAAGATTACTGCAGGGGATATTTATGATTATCTCCTGTATCACCACTATACAAGTGCGGCCGGTTTGATAGGAAGTTGCGTGGGCGCGCTTCTTGTTGTGTCTGCCTTTCTGACAAACACATGGATTTTTATAGTTGCAGGTCTGGTTATCCTTTTGTATCTGCCCTGGGTGTCCTTCCTTAAGAGCAGAACTCAGGCCAAGACCAATCCCGCATTTAAGAACGAGATGACCTACCTCTTTAACGACGAGGGCCTCACAGTTTCTGTTGGCGAAGACAGCGCAAGCTGCAAGTGGGATGACATGTATAAGGCTGTCTCTACAGGCAAAAGCATCATCCTCTACACTTCACCCATCAACGCCACAATTATTCCCAAGCGATTCTTGCTTGAGAAGAAGCAGGATTTGATTGCAATTATTTCAACCCATTTGCCGGCAAGGAAAGTGAAGATTAAGGAATGAGCAAGATATATGAAACCTACTCTCCCGAAGAGACCTTTGAACTTGGCAAATCATTTGGGGAAAAGGCAGCTAAGGGCGAGATATTTACATTAAACGGTGACCTTGGAACAGGTAAGACGGTTTTCACCCAGGGCTTTGCAAAGGGACTCGGAATCAATGAGCCCGTAAGCAGCCCCACATTCACCATCATTCAGGAATATGAGGAGGGGCGACTTCCCTTTTACCACTTCGATGTATACAGAATCGGAGACCCTGAGGAAATGGATGAACTTGGGTACGAGGATTACTTTTTCGGCGAAGGCGTCTGCCTTATTGAATGGGCGGACATAATTGGAGAACTGATTCCCGATTACGCAAAGCGCGTCACCATTGAGAAGAACCTTGAGAAAGGTTTTGACTACAGAAGAATCACAATAGAAGAAGGTTAAACATGAAGATTTTGGCTTTGGACAGCTCCGGACTGGTGGCAAGCGTTGCCGTCCTTGACGGAGATACTATTCAATCCGAATATACAATGAATTATAAGAAGACCCATTCTCAGACTCTGCTTCCCATGCTTGAGGCAGTGAAGGAATTGACCAATCTGGATCTTTCCACCATAGAGGCAATTGCGGTGGCAGCAGGTCCCGGGTCCTTTACAGGACTTAGAATCGGTTCCGCAACGGCAAAGGGACTTGGCTTGGCTTTAAATACACCGATTATTTCGGTTCCCACCCTTGAGGGTCTCGCTTATATTTTCTATGGAAGCGACAAGATTATCTGCCCCATTATGGACGCAAGAAGGAATCAGGTTTACGCAGGCCTCTATTCCTTTGAGAAGAAGGGACCGATATATGAGATGACGACGATAAAGGGGCAGTGTGCCACTGATATCGATGCTCTTTTAGATGAGATAAACAAACTTGACACTGATGTCATGTTCCTTGGAGACGGAGTTCCGGTGTTTGAACAGACCATTAAGGAGAAATGTAAGATAGGTTTTTCCTTTGCTCCCGCTCATATGAACAGACAGCGTGCAGGCGCGGTTGCGGCTTACGGAAGAGTCCTTTACGAAGCAGGCAAGTATGAGAGCGCTGCAGAACATGCACCTGAGTATCTTCGTCTCAGCCAGGCTGAGAGAGAACGAATGGAAGGAATAGACACTTCATGCATATCCGTAAGATGACCCTGGATGATCTGGAGGAAGTGACCCGAATTGAGGAAGCCAATTTCTCCAATCCCTGGACCAAAGCTGGATTTGAATCACAGATTAAAGCAGGAGACTCCTTATATCTCGTATGCGAGGTAGACGGTAAGCTTGTGGGATTGTGCGGATATATCCGAAGCTTTGAAGAGGCAGATGTGACAAATGTGTCAGTTCTTGAAGAATACCGTGGGCACGGCATCGGAACGGCTTTGATGCAGACCCTTATTGAAGAAGGCGAGAAAGCGGGTGTCAGAAATTTCACCCTGGAAGTCAGGGTAGGAAATTCAAGCGCCATACATGTATATGAGAGATTGGGATTTGAATCATACGGCATACGACCGGGCTTTTATGAGAATCCCAAAGAAGACGCCATGATTATGTGGCGTATGGATGAGAAACGAAAGGTTTAGAAATGTTAGATGTTTGTTTGCTGGGAACGGGAGGCATGCTTCCTCTTCCTTACAGATGGCTGACATCTTTGATGGTCAGATATAACGGCAAGAGTATTCTTATAGATTGCGGCGAGGGCACACAGATAGCCTTGAGAGAGAAGGGCTGGAGCCCCAAGCCAATAGATGTGATTCTGTTTACACATTTCCATGCAGATCACATTTCAGGTCTTCCCGGAATGCTTCTTACCATGGGAAATGCAGAAAGAGTCGAGCCCTTGACTTTGATAGGTCCCAAGGGATTAACAAGAGTTGTGGGTAACCTCAGGGTTATCGCTCCTGAGCTTCCCTTCGAGATTCAGTGTGTGGAACTTGGACCGGAGGGTGGAGATTTCGATTTTGACGGATTAAAGGTTAAGGCCTTTAAGGTTAACCACAACGTAACCTGTTACGGATACACAATGACTCTCGATCGAATCGGCAAATTCGACGTAACTAAAGCGGAGTCGCTTGGAATAGAGAAGAGGTTCTGGAACCTCCTTCAGAAGGGAGAGGAAGTATCCTTCGAAGGAAAGACCTTCACTCCCGAAATGGTTTTGGGCCCCGCAAGAAAGGGAATCAAGTTAACCTACTGCACAGACACAAGGCCTACCGCAAGCATTAAAGAGAATGCGACCGGGTCTGATTTGTTTATCTGTGAGGGCATGTACGGAGAGCCCGACAAGCTTGCCAAAGCCAAAGAGAACAAGCATATGACCATGTACGAGGCAGCTGAGCTTGCAGCCAAGGCAGGAGTTAAGGAGATGTGGCTTACTCATTACAGCCCTTCACTTAATCATCCCGAGGAATATGCTAAGGAAGTTAAGAAGATTTTCCCCGCCACGGTAATTACCAAGGACGGAAGAACTACAGAATTAAGATTTACTGACGAGGATTAGAATGAAAAGGTTTAAGGGCACCAAGGGAATTATTATCCTAATAGTGTTGGTTGCCTTGATGGTTGGTTACTATTTCTACCTTAGTAACAAATCCGGAAAGGAGGCCTCTGAGGCAGACAAAGAAATGTCTGCTGTTGATACTGTGCTCTTAAGAGACCTTTCAGTGAACTATCCGCCCACTGTCAAGGAAGTGGTTAAGTACTACGGAGACGTTTTGCTTTGCATGTACAGCGGAGATTGCAGCGACTCCGACCTTGACCGACTTGCCAAACAGATGTTAAACCTGTATGATGATGATTTGGTCGCAAACAATCCCTGGAACGAATACATATTAAGGCTTCGGGAAGACGTTCACGACTATAATGAAAACGATAGAAAAATATCCAGCTACATCCCTGCAGGAAGTTCCAGCGTAGATTACTTCTCGGTGAACTCCTCAGATTGGGCAAGGATTCAGTGTACATTCTACAGAAAAGAGAAAGCCGCATCGGAACCTGTGAGCGAGATTTTCTTACTCAGAAAGGACGAGGCCGGAAAGTGGAAGATTTTCGGCTGGGATCTGGCTTCGAATGTCAGTGTCGATAAGACAGAGGAATAAAGAAATTGGAAAGTATTAATAATAAGGAAGATGTTTTAATCCTTGCAATAGAGAGCTCCTGTGATGAAACCGCAGCTGCGGTGGTAAAGAACGGAAGGGAAGTTCTCAGCAACATCATTTTTTCCCAGATTGATTTGCACACCCTCTACGGCGGCGTAGTTCCCGAAATTGCTTCAAGGAAACACATCGAGAAAATAAACCAGGTAATTGAGCAGGCTTTGAAAGAAGCCGGTGTAACTTTAGATGATATCACCGCCATTGCGGTAACCTACGGCCCCGGCTTGGTTGGGGCTTTGCTTGTGGGTGTTTCTGCGGCAAAAGCCATCGCCTTCGCAGCAGGCAAACCACTGGTGGGTGTTCACCATATTGAAGGTCACATTTGTGCCAACTATATCGAGAACAAGGAACTGGAGCCTCCTTTTGGCTGTCTTGTGGTTTCCGGCGGACATTCTCACCTTGTGAGAGTTAAAGATTACGGAGAGTACGAGATTATCGGAAGAACACGAGATGACGCTGCCGGCGAAGCTTTTGACAAGGTGGCAAGAGCCATCGGACTTGGCTACCCCGGAGGACCTAAGATTGACAAGGTTTCAAAGGAAGGCAATCCCGATGCGATTCATTTCCCCAGAGCAAAGGTTGATGAGAACGTTTACGACTTCAGCTTCAGCGGACTTAAGTCGGCGGTCTTAAACTATCTTAATCAGTGCGAGATGAAGGGAATCCAGATTGTGGTTCCCGATGTGGCTGCATCCTTCCAGAAGTCTGTTGTGGATGTTCTGGTGGAGCATTCAATGCAGGCCATCAAGGAATTTGGCTTTAAGAAGTTTGCAATCGCAGGAGGCGTGGCATCAAACAGCGGATTAAGAGCTGCGTTTGAGGATGCCTGTGCCAAGAGAAAGATTGAGTTTTATCATCCGTCACCGATTTTCTGTACCGACAATGCGGCAATGATCGGTGTGGCGGGTTATTACGAATACATTAAGGGAGTCAGAAGCGGAATGGATTTGAATGCCGTTCCGGGACTAAAGCTTGGAGAGAGATAATGGCCAGAACTGTTGCGATAGTTTTATCCGCCGGAAAAGGAAAGCGGATGAACAGCGAGACACCAAAACAGTATATAGACCTTAATCACAAGCCGGTACTGTACTATTCAGTATCGGCATTTGAGTCTTCTTACGTGGATGAGATAGTAATCGTCTGCGGAGAGGGAGATGAGAATTATATTAAGGAAGAGATTGTAGATCGATATGGTTTTACCAAGGTGAAAGCTATTGTGGCCGGCGGTAAAGAAAGATACCATTCGGTATACAAGGGACTTGTGGCAGCAGGCCAGGCGGACTATGCCCTTATTCATGACGGGGCAAGGCCTTTTGTTTCTCTTGAGGTCATCGACAGGGTCAGAGAGTGTGTCGAAGGCGGAACTTCCTGCGTGGCGGCAGTGCCTGTTACGGACACAATAAAAATTGTTGATTCCGAGGGTAAAGTTTTAAGTACACCTGACCGAAAAACACTCTGGGCAATGCAGACCCCCCAGGCTTTCAAATACGATTTGATAAGAGCGGCTTACGAAGAGCTTATTAATGAAGAGGAAGAAACTCTTTTGGCCGGGGTTAATATCACCGATGACGCAATGGTTGTGGAGCACTTTACGGGACTGCCCGTGCAGGTTATTATGGGTGACTATGACAACATCAAAATAACCACACCGGGGGACATTGAAATCGCCGAAAGAATTTTAGCCAAAATTGCGTCAAAAAATTAAAAAACATGTTGACATCAATTCGCCATTTTGATAAAATCATTTTTGCGCTGATTTGAGACTAACGCGTCTGGAGAGGTATCGAAGTGGTCATAACGAGGCGGTCTTGAAAACCGTTTGTCCGCAAGGGCGCGTGGGTTCGAATCCCACCCTCTCCGCTGGAGTTTTTCTCCACGGGAATTGAATACGTAAAGTAATTCAACTTGCTATGGAGAAGTACCCAAGAGGTTGAAGGGACACCCCTGGAAAGGGTGCAGGTCGTTAATAGCGGCGCGAGGGTTCAAATCCCTCCTTCTCCGTTGGTAGTTCATCTACCTTAGTACCTTGACAAATGAACAACAATGCAACCCTGAAACAATTCCTAAAAATTGTTCAGAGAACAAAAACCTTTTATTAAGTAAATTAACGGTTAAATAGCCAGACTATTTTGACCGGAT
>JAFZSQ010000083.1 GCA_017619295.1 Lachnospiraceae bacterium | reverse complement strand
GTTTCGACTTCAGAGAAATAACCGAAGAGGAATTTCAAAGAATAGTCGATTTAATTAACAATAGACCAAGAAGGTGCTTGGGGTGGAGAACACCGGCTGAAGTTTATTCAGAAAGTGTTGCACTTGGTTGACAAACCAAGCAGGCCCCAATTGCACCTATTTTTTTCTTGCACAGGAGAGCAATCTGTGATACCTTAATTTATAGGACGTGAATGATGATTCACGAGAGCGACAAATCAGAAGAAGCAAATCCAAGGGTGAAGCAGAAGACTAACTAGGGGAAACCAACCTATGTACAAGAAACTCACAGATGAGCAAATTCAAATAATCATAGATTCGGGTATTGCAGAGTTCGCTAAAGAGGGTTTTGTGGGAGCGAACCTTTCTCGTATTGCCAAGGGGGCCGGAGTCAGCGTAGGCGTTATCTACAAGTACTACGAAGACAAGAAGGACTTATTCTTAGCATGCGTCAGATACGGTCTTAATGCTTTGACTGATGCCTTAAAGGAAGTTGCTTTTAACAGCAATAATCTCGAAGCAAGCATCAGAGCAGTGGTTAGGACCCTCATCACTCATTCCAAAACAAATCAGAACATCAATAAGATGTACAACGAAATAACATCCGGCGGAGCCAAAGAATTCGCAGAGATGTTGGCGGAGGAAATTGAAGGAATCTCCGCACTTGTTTATACAGACTTATTAAGAAAGGCCAAGGAGGAGGGGAGATGTCGCAAGGACATTAACCCCGCTATGGCAGCTTTCTTTATAGATAATCTTTTTATGATGCTTCAGTTCTCATACAGCTGCGACTACTACAAGGAAAGGTTGAAGCTGTACCTGGGAGAAGGAGCAGCCGACGATGATGCGGCCATGGAGGACGGTATGGTCCGCTTCATCAAGAACGCGCTAGGGATTTAGGAGGAAGAATGGGATACATAATTTCGTATGACGTGGGAACGACGGGAGTGAAGACATGTCTGTTCTCCATTGGGGAAAAGGTAGAGCTGGTGGATGGAGCGTATGGCTCGTACAAGCTCTATATCCTCGAAAACGGCGGAGCCGAGCAGGACGGAGACGAATGGTGGAAAGCCATGTGCGACAGCACCAAAACTCTCCTTGAGAAGACCGGAATCGATCCGGGGGAAATCTTCGGAATCAGTTTCTGCTCACAGATGCAGGGTCTGGTTCTTGTGGATAAGGACGGAAACCTCTTAAGACGCCCCATGAGCTACATGGATCAGCGTGCGGAGGACGTAATGGCTAAGTATGCCGGCGCAGGTCCCAGAGTAGCAGGCTTAAGCATCCCCAAGCTCGTAAAGGCCTTACGAGCAACCACAGCAGCCCCCACATCCGCAAAGGACCCCGTATGGAAATACAGATGGGTCAAGGAATACGAGCCCGAAATTTATAACAGAATTTACAAGTGGCTGGACGTTAAAGAATACCTTGTTTTAAGATGCACCGGCGAGTGCGTAATGACCAAGGATTCAGCCTACGCCACTTTCCTATATGACACCAGAGACGGTAAATGGGAGTGGAATAAGGGTCTTTGCAAAGCTTTTGGTGTGGATATTAACCACCTTCCGAAGGTTATTGAGTGTACTGACAAGGCCGGCGGCCTCACAGAAAAGGCTGCAGCAGATCTGGGATTAAATCCCAACACCCCCGTTTTCGGAGGCGGTGGCGACGCAACCTTAATTGGTGTTGGTGCCGGTTGTGTAAAACCCGGCGAAACCCACATTTACTCCGGAACCTCAGGTTGGGTTTCCACCGTCACAAGTAAGCAGGTAGTTGACATTGTTTCCATGATTGCCGCAACAGTAGGCGCCAAGGAAGGAATCTTCAATTACTTCGCCGAAATGGAAACCGCAGGCAAATGTTTCGAGTGGGTTAAAGAGCACCTGGCCCTTGATGAAATCGGCATTTACCTTAAGAAGCAGGATGTGGCAGAGAGCGATGAGACCATGTACATAAGTCTCTACGATTACCTCTCCGACACCATAAAGAATTGCCCGCCCGGTTCAAACGGCGTAATCTTCACACCCTGGCTTCACGGCAACAGATGTCCTTTCGAGGATCCCGACGCAGCGGGAATCTTTTTCAACATAAAGATAGAAACAGGAAAGACCGAGATGATTCGTGCGGTGCTGGAGGGTATCTGCTTCCACTTAAGATGGATGCTTGAGTGCGAGGACAAGAAGGTTGAAACCTCCAAAACCATTAGATTCGTAGGCGGCGGCGCCCTTTCTGAAGTGACCTGTCAGATTTTGGCAGACATCACAGGAAGAACCATCGAGACCGTTGAGGACTCACAGGACGTGGGAGCCGTGGGAGCGGCAATGATAGCAGGCGTTGGCCTTGGCATCATCCCCTCCATCGACAACGTAAGGGAGTACATAAAGGTTAAGAACACCTTTAAGCCAAACCCCGACAACAAGGCGGTTTACGACAAGAACTACGCGGTATTCAGAAAGCTCCACGGAGCAAACAAAAAACTGTTTTCCGAAATGAACGATTAGGAGGAGGGACAGATGGAAGATTTAGAACTTAGGAAACTGGTTTCAGACACAGGAATGGAGCTGGTGGAGAAGAAACTGGTTGCAAGAACCTGGGGAAACATAAGCGCAAGAAAGGACGCAACGCATTTTGCCATTTCGCCAAGCGGCCTGGCATACGATGTGATGACACCTGAGGATGTCCCCATTTATGACCTTGCAAACGAAACCTACGACGGCCCCAGAAAACCCTCCAGCGAGAAGAAAATTCACGCATCCGCATATCAGATTTTTGACGACGTGAAGTTCGTGATTCACACCCACCAGGATTACGCCACAGCAGTGGGTCTTGTGGGAACGCAGATACTTGAACTTACCCCCGAGGAAAAGGAAATCCTCGGCGAAATAAGAGTTGCCGGCTACGGCCTCCCCGGAACCGGAAAGCTCAAATATAACGTGGAAGAGCAGATGCTCAAGGGCTCCCAGGTGGTTCTCATGATTCACCACGGCGCGGTAATCTGCGGTGTTGACAGGTTCGACGCAGTAAGGAAGGCCGAGCTTCTCGAAGAGGTTTGCAAGAGAGCGGTTGAGAAAAACATCTTTAAGCCCCTCATCACCAAAGAGGAACTTAGCCCCCCCTTTAAGAATGCCTGCAAAGACGCCGTAATCGTCGATGACGAGAACGTCCTTGCCATCGCCGAAAAGAAGGGCTTCAAATGCCAGCTTGACGACATTGCTCAGATGATAGGAGGCAAAATCAGAGTTATCTCCAACGAAGACTCAGCCCTCCTTAAAGCCCTTAACAAGCAGGATCTGGTACTTGTGAAAGGCGTAGGCGCCGTAATTCTTACAGAGGATCCCGATGACGCCAAGGCACTTGAAATGTTGATTATCAAATCCGCAATTTCAAAGCGCTTAACAGATGCCTTAAACGTCAATGTAGCGTTAGGTGCTTTTGACTGTGCGTTAATGAGATTCGTATACAAGCAGAAATACTCCAAGCAGAAAGGAAAATAAACATGGCAATGGACAAAGAGAAAAAGAAAGAAATTGCCAGGATGATAAAGTTCGGTTTATTCTCCGTATCTGCGGGAATAATTGAGATTCTTTCCTTCACCCTGCTGGAAAGATTTACACCCTGGCCATACTGGCCCAAATACCTTATAGCACTGGTTTTGTCGGTGGTTTGGAACTTCACTCTAAACAGAGCTTATACTTTCCAGTCCGCCAACAACGTTCCCATAGCGATGTTAAAAGTCGCCGCGTTCTACGCAGTGTTCACACCTTTAAGTACCATCGCGGGAAACTATTTGGCAGAAACAAAAGGCTGGAACGAGTACATTGTTACGGGACTTAACATGGCCTGCAACTTCATCACCGAGTACCTCTACGACAGATTCGTGGTATTCGGCAAATCAATAGACACAAACGAAAGAGCAAAAAAAGAAGAACAAGAAAGCAATATAGAAAACGGAGGAAATATTAATGAGTAACAATTGCGGAATTTCAAGATGGGACGACCCCAGTGACATCAATGCAAGACTTAAGAAACTGACCAGTCAGCCTATCTGGGAAGTTGATGACGAGTACTACAACTCAGAGATTATGCCTTACTACGATGAGAAATGTAAGGCATCAAAGGCAGTTTATGAGGAAGCAAAGAACTACATCCCCGGCGGTGTACAGCACAACCTTGCTTTCAACAAGCCTTTCCCCATGTGTATGGAAAAGGCAGAGGGCGCTTATCTTTACGATAAGGACGGCAACAAATACATCGACTTCTTGCAGGCAGGTGGTCCCACAATCCTCGGAAGTAACTACGAGCCCGTAAGAAAGAGAGTAGAGAAGCTCCTTGAAGAGTGTGGTCCTGTTACAGGTCTTCTTCACGAGTCAGAGCTTATGCTTGCTAAGGAAATCAACAAGCACATGCCTAACGTTGAGATGTTTAGAATGCTTGGTTCAGGTACAGAATCATGTATGGCAGCACTTCGTATCGCTCGTATTGCTACAGGCAAAAAGAGAATTATCAAGATGGGTGGCGCATACCACGGTTGGTCAGATCAGCTTGTATACGGCTTAAAGATTCCCGGATCCAGAGGACTTCTTGAATCCCACGGTATCCCCGGAGCAGATTACAGAACAACTGATGAGTGCAGACCCAACGATTTAAATATGCTTGAGTCACTCCTTAAGAGAAACCGCTTAAAAGGCGGCACAGCTGCAGTTATGGTTGAGCCCTGCGGCCCCGAGAGTGGTACAAGACCCATTGCAAAAGATTACAACAAGCACGTTCGTGAGCTTTGCGACAAGTACGGCGCACTCCTTATCTTTGATGAGGTTGTTACCGGCTTCCGTGTAGGCATCGGCGGTGCTCAGGAATACTTTGACGTTGTTCCCGATCTTACAATCTTCGGTAAGATCATCGCAGGCGGATATCCCGCAGCAGGCGGTGTCGGCGGTAAGAAGGAATACGCACAGCTTATGGCAGCAGGCCTTGCAACAGGTAAGCACCGTGCATACGTTGGCGGTACTCTTGCAGCCAATCCTCTTTCATGTGTTGCGGGTACAGCAGCAATCCAGGAAATCGCAGCACAGAACGCTTGTGAGAAGGCCGGCAAGATGGGCGACAAGCTTACAGACGGCTTGAAAGAGTTAATCGACCGCTATGGTCTTCCCTTCGTTGCTTACAACCAGGGTTCAATCTGTCACCTTGAGTGTACAGGTGCAATGAGCTTCGACTTCTCATCCATGAGCTTCATTAAGTCAGCTCTCGGAATCCTTAAGAATAAGGACATGATGTATGTAAGAAAAGATTCCATGGAGAAGATGGGCGCAGCTTACATGGCAAACGGTATCGTAACCCTTGCAGGTTCAAGACTCTACACCTCAATGGCTGATACACCCGAAATCATCGACGAAGCTCTTGACAGATTCGAGAATGTATTTAAACATGTTAAGAAGACTGACAAGGGTCTTGTAAAATAAGGCACAGTAAAATAAAAAACTTTATGAGATTGGGCAGAGGGCATGAAATTGCTTAGGGAAAAGTTTTTGCATTATCTTAAAAAGGACTCGGAGATTGATGTTACACTCTTCAAAGTCCTTGGCATCGCCGGAGTTCTGGTGAGCATTTTTGCCGGACTCCAGAGCCTCCTAATGGGACTCTCGGTTTCCACAGGTTTTATCAACTTCGGCGCTGCAGCCCTAAGCATCCTGCTTTTGTGGTTCGTGGACAAAACCGGTAAATACGTAATCGGTTACATCATCACTACAGTGGGTGTATTCATGGGATTATTCACCATGCTTTTCTTTGAAATGGGTGGAATCTACGGTTCCATGCCCTATTTCTTCGCCTTCGCCCTGGTCTTTTCATTTCTTATGTTCAGAGGCAAACTCCTTATAGTGATGGAGACAATTGAAACCATCTACTATATCGGAGTTTGCTATTTTGGATATATTCACCCCGAATATGTGACAACCTACACCTCGGAAGAGAACATGCTCCTTGACCAGATTACGGGATTTGTGCTGGCGGGAGTCGCCATCGGCTTAATTTTCCTGGCCTACATATCCCAGTACAGGAAGCAGAAGGAAATCGCAGAGGAAGCCAGCAGAGCCAAAAGCCAGTTTTTGGCCAACATGAGCCACGAGATCAGAACCCCCATCAACATGATGATGGGAATGAACGAGATGATCTACAGGGAAACCGACAGCGATACCATAAGAGAGTATGCCCGGAACGCCGAAGCCGCAGGCAAGCAGCTATTATTCGAGGTTAACCAGGTACTGCAGTTTTCAAGGCTCAATGCCGTGAAGGAAGAGCTCATCCACGAGTCCTACAACTTCACAGAGATGCTTAATAACATCAGCGCATACTTCGGCAAGGAAGCCTCCAACAAGAGCCTGGAATTTTTAATGGAAAAAACCGGATATCTCCCCAAAGTCCTAAAGGGAGATATGCGTAAGCTTTTACAAATAATAACAAACCTTATATCAAACGCCATAAAGTACACCAAGGAAGGCTTTGTAACCTTCACCATCCGAAACGAAGGCACGACAGAAGGAAAAGTTAAGCTGTACTTTGAGGTAAAGGATACAGGTATAGGAATTGAGAAATCCGCTCTTAAAACAGTTTTCTCCAGTTTTGAAAGGGCAGATATATTAAAAAACAGAAATATTGAAGGCACCGGCTTGGGACTTGCCATTGCCCAGGGGCTGGCGGAACTCTTCGGAAGCGAAATCTACGTTGAAAGCGAATATGGGAAGGGCAGTAAATTCTATTTCACCGTGGAACAGGAAATCGGAGATGAGCTGGATATCCCGGATAATGAGTTAAACTATGGCTCCTTTGTGGCGCCTGATGCCAAGGTTTTGGTGGTTGATGACAACAAGATGAATTTAAGCGTTGTCAAATCACTTCTTAAAAAGACTTTAATCCACGTGGTTACGGCGGATGACGCTAAGGATTGTTACGAGAAGTTCGCAAAAGAAAAACCCGACCTGGTTCTCATGGATTACATGATGCCTGAAATCGACGGACTGGAAGCCATGGAGCATCTAAGGGAGATGGATACAGACAAGCGAACCCCCATTTTGGTGCTCACCGCAGATGTATCCTCTGATAAGAAGGAGATGTTTTTGCAGAAGGGCTTTGACGGCTGTCTTTATAAGCCAATCGACTGGCGAATCCTTGAGAGAGAAATCGCAGAGCATCTTCCCGCAAGGCTTGTAACAAGAATAGACACAGGGGCATCCGAGGAGTACACTAAGGAACAGATTGACAATTACTCCGAGCTTCTTAAGCCCTACGACATAAGCCTGACAGAAGGCCTTAAGTACGTGGGAGGAGACCTGAAGCAATATGCCAGAATCGCAGGTTACTTTGCCGAAAACTGCGAGAAGGAAGTGGCAAACTTAAAGACGAGACTTAATGAGAAAAGCCCGTCGGATCTTGCCATCCTTTTCCATTCCTTAAAGGGCAATGCAAGAAATATCGGTGCAATTGACCTTTATCATACGGCAAGGCGACTTGAGAACAGGGCCAGACAGGAGGACACTTCATATATAACATCAGCGGAGGCTTTTGTTACTTTTGAGTGGCTCCGGGCAAAGGAGGGCGTAGATGCTTTCCTTAAACAATTTAATAACGCCAACAATATAGAAGGGTCTGATAAGCCGACTGAGGGGGACGCTTATCACACATCTGCCGATTCCGAGGGAACGTTTAGAGAACTTCTTGAAGCTCTTGAAAACTATAACCGTGTGGAATCACTAAGGCTTGTTGATGAATTAATCGGCATGGCAAAAACTGCTGAATCTCAAAACAAGCTAAGGGAAATCAGAGCAGACATTTCAGATATAGAATTTGAGAAGGCACAAAAAGTTTTAAAAGGGATAATGGAGCAAAATGGCACAGGGAACTATTCTATATGTTGACGATGACATCAACATGCTTAATTCCGGCGAGGACATTCTTGTCAATGCCGGCTACCACGTAAGCCTGGCGAAATCAGGCACTCAGGCTATCAAGCTTTTAAGCAGAAATCCGTCCTACGACCTCATCCTTTTGGATGTGGACATGCCTGAGATGGACGGTTATGAAACATTCGAAGAAATCAGGAAAATTAACGGTTGTGAGGATACACCCATAATCTTTCTAACCGGAATGGATGCTCCCGATTTCGAAATCAAGGGACTTAAAATGGGGGCGGCGGACTATGTCACCAAGCCCTTCATAAAGGAAGTATTCTTAGCAAGACTTGGCTCAAGAATCAAGCCTGAAATAAAAGAAACTGCCGCAGATTCAGGAAGCACCGGTTACAATCAGGAGAAATTAAAGGAACTTGAAAAGGTTCTTACTCCCGCCGAACTTTCGGTGGTTAAGCTGGTGGCAGACGGCTGTACCAATAAAGAAATCGCGGAAAAAGCCAACTATTCCTACGCATACGTAAAGAAGATGGTATCCGGCATTTTGGACAAGCTCTATCTGAATAACCGAAGCGACATCAGGCATTTAATTAAGGAATAATCTAAGGGTAATCAAAAGGTAACTTTTGGTTACCTTTTTTATTGTAACTGGTAACCTTTTGACACTGCCTCTGACAAAACAATTTAAGTAGAATAGTCATGGCTGGAATATTATTTCATGGGAGCTAAATTGTGTTTGGAAAAAATATAAAGAAAATATTGGTAATTTTAGTGGCGATGATGATGCTAACTGCTTGCAAAATGACAGAAGAAGACATCGACATTGACTTACCTGTTTGCGGAGGACTTCGCATATGTTATTAGTTGAGATTATTCTGTTTTTTGCAGGGCTTTTCGGAGCCATATATCACGGTCGGAAGAGAAAGTATTACGTTATGTGCGCCTGTATTGTGGTGTGTATCGTAATGTTTCTGCTTCTGGCATTCACGGCACTTTTGGTTATGGGAATCGACTGAAACTTTTAATTAACGGGCACAGTTACTTTGGGGCACAGCAAAGTAAAGAAAATATAAAGGAGAAACTATGAGAAAAACAAAATTATGGGCAGTATTGCTCGCCATGGCAGCAATCCTTGTGACAGGATGCGGAGCCGAAGAAACTGTTAACAATGACCTTCCTGCAAAGGAGGTTAATGAGGATGAGGACGGAGCGGACTGGAGAACCACCAGATACTTCGTATACCTTGACCAGAAGACACCTGAAGGAGTTGTAAAACTTCTTGCAGCTGTTTACGAAGCTGACGGATGTGTAATTGTGGCTCCCAATGAGGCGTCTTACAATCCTTATCCCGACCTTGTACTTGTTGATGGCGTTCATGATTATGACACGGTAGAGGACAACATGTACATGACAGACTTTAACGGCGACGGGTACGACGATCTCAGCATCGACGACCTTATTGACGGCGCAAGAGTCAGCGAAGTTTTCATTTTCAACAACTACGAGAATTACTTTGAGTATTCTGACGAGTATTCAACTGTAAGATCAAATCTTCAGAGCGTATCCTGCGAAGCATTGGCAGGGGCCTGGTATGTGGATGGAGACCTTGATGCCGGATACCTTGTAATTGATGAAGAAGGAAACGTTGTTTCCTACAGCTACGAAGGAACCGTTAACTACGAAGGCAAAGTAATTCTTGAGGAGTATGAGAACCCAGACGGAATTATGGAGCAGTGGTACAACATCTACGATAACGAAGGCAGCTTCGTATTTGGATTCCCTGTACCAGAGGAAGAGGAATTCGGCGAATTCTACACAGGTCAGGACGGCGACATTCATTTCATGAGAACCGACTGCTGCGGTATGGACGGCTGGAGAGATTACTACCTTGCACTTGTAGAAAAGTGGGACAAGGATCATTCAAACGACACCGTTTACGGATACAAGCTTATTAACCTTGATGACAACCCCATTCCTGAGCTGGTTCTTATTGGCGGAACAGACTGGTGCGAGCTTGAGATTCACGCAGTAAGAGATAACAAAGAAAAACTCATTTACTCAGCAAAGAACCTTGGCGTTGACGGAAACGGACTTGAGTTCTTCGAAAGAAGCGAGATGATTGTTGAAGGCAAGTGGAACGCAGGCCTTGGACAGTACCTTGTTAAGGATCCTTTTGATGAAAAACCCGATACAGTCTGGGTACAGCTTGATATGACAACTGCGGGCGGACTTTCGGAAACAGATGCCACCGACATTATGTACATCCAGGAAACCGGTGATGCTTATACCGCTCACTATGATGATGTGGCATACGATTTTTCAAGCCTTCCCGAGAAGGCAAATATCGAGGAAACCTATGATATAAAGGACCTTGGAGCAGCAAAGAGAATTGATGGCGAGGACGGCACAATGGACTATGAAGCCATCCTTGAATACTTGAATAAATAAGGGGTAGAGAAATGGATAAAACATCAGGCAAGGTAATTATGTGGGTGCTTACAGTATTGGCAGCTCTGCTGGCATTGCTTTACTTTCCTTCTCGCGGATCGTTCATAATCCTTTTGGGAGTTGTTTTGATGATTCCCTTAAAGAAACTTGAGAATTTCTGGGCAAGCAAGAATGTGAAGCTTTGGGTCAGATTTGTGGCAGGACTTGTTTTTCTGGTTGTAGGCGTGGTTGCCGGTAACAATGCCGAAAGTATCAAGGTTCAGGAGAGAGCGGAGAGAGCGGCGGCACAGGCTGAAGCAACAGCCAAAGCTTCGGAAGAAAGCAAAAAGAATTTGATTGGGGAATGGCATTACGGCGATTCAGTGGCTATAGACATTTATTTCCTCTTCAATGAAGACGGCACCTTCCATAGATCAAGTGACGGCGGCGGAGACGATGAGGGAACATACGAAGTAGTTGATGGAAACAAGGTTAAAGCCCACGGTGACTGGAGCGATAGAGACTACGAATTCACCCTTGAAAATGCAGATACTTTAAAGGACAGTGAGGGAGCAAACCTGTCACGTCTTATCCGCGAATAAATGTCAGATTTTTTGAAAAATACTATACACAAATATAGTACTTTAGGTGTAAAATAGTAAGGTAGGCACAGACAATATTCGGGGGTAGAGATGAACGTAACAATTTTGGGCGCAAGAGGGTCGATGCCCGCAGAAGGACCGGAGTTCACCGAGTTCGGAGGCGGCACCACTTGCGTATTAATCGAGACTGAAAGTCAGGCAATCTTTATCGATGCGGGAACCGGAATAATCAAGGCTCCCCACATCGAGAACAAAGAGATTACTATTCTACTGACACATCCCCATTTGGACCACCTTTTAGGTCTCCCCTTCTTTGAAGCCTTGCGAAAGAAGGGGAACCAAATCAATCTATATGCACTCGAAAGGAACGGCAAGTCTGCGAAGGAGCAGGTTGACGGTCTTTTTGATGTTCCTTACTGGCCCTGCAAAATAGAAAATTATCCTGCAAAGATTAATTATCATGACCTGAAACTTCCCATGACAATAGGTGATGTGAAAGTTGAAGGAATTGAGGCCATGCATCCCGGCGGCAGTTTGGTATATAAGCTAACCCACAAGGGGCGAAGCATTGTTGTCGCCACTGACTATGAGTACGACGAAGAGATGTCAGGAGATTTATTGGTTTTTGCCAAGGATACAGATTTACTTCTGATGGACGCTCAGTACACTGAAGAAGAATATAAGGACAGGATGGGCTTCGGGCACTCCACACTTAAACAGGCCATGAAGGTGTTTAAGGAAAGTGGCGCAAAGAGTGTTCGTTTCGTCCACCACGATCCGTTTCATAATGATGAGTTCCTTAGGAATTTGGAACAACCGATTAAAAGCACTCAGATCATGTTTGCAAGGGAAGGAGAGGAGATAGTTCTATGAGCGAAATTTACAGCTTGGAGCGAATGATTAAGATAGCCATCGAGCTAAGTGCCGAGAAGAACTTTGACCGCCTCATGTCGAAAATCCTTCTTGAGGCAATGGACATTTGTCATTGCGACGCCGGTACGGTTTATGTGCTGGAGGATGAGTTCCTTCACTTCCACACCATGTTCACCAAGTCCAAGGGCACCAGCATTGAGGAGCAAAACAGCGGAAACAAGCTGCCTCCGGTACCTCTTGGCAGGAAAAATGTCTGCGCCTGCTCCGCAATCGACAACAAGTTAATAAACATTCCCGATGTTTATGAATCTAATGAGTATGATTTCTCCGGCGCCCAGAAATACGACGCCATCACAGGATACAGAACAGGTTCCATGCTTGTTATCCCCATGGCGGATGAGAAGGGCGAGATAATCGGAGTTTTGCAGCTTATAAACTCCCTCGATAAGGATGGCAAGACCATTCCCTTCGAGAAGGCCTTTGAGGAGATTATATCTGCTTTGGCCTCATTGGCAGCAGTGAGCCTTAACAATCACAGGCTGGCAGAGGAGGTTAACAACCTCTTACATTCCTTCGTGGAAGTTATGGTTGACGCCATCGACGCCAGAAGCTCTTACAACGCCAACCACACAAGAAGCATGGTTCGTTACACCGACAAGTTTGTGGAGTGGCTAAGGGCCAATAATGACGACTGGAAATTCACCGATGACTCAAAGGACGCGTTCCTTATGAGCATCTGGCTTCACGATATAGGTAAACTCATCGTTCCTCTGGAAGTCCTTGATAAGCCTGACAGGCTTGGAGGCTTAAAGGCGGGGCTTAAGAGCAAGATTGAGATTGCATGCCTTAAGGAAAAAATCCGCTCTCTCGAATATCCCGCAGTAGGGGGCGAATGCGAAGAAAACATAATCAAGCTTAAGAAGGCATGGGAAGCAATCGAAGCAGCCAACACCGCTGGCTTCCTGCCGGATGAGAAACTTGATGAGTTAAAATCATATGCATCTCTTATATGTAAGACGGCGGACGATAAGGAAGTTCCTCTTCTTGATGAGAAGGAGCTTGAAGCCATCACCGTAAGAAAAGGTACTCTTACGGATTCTGAACGCGCAGTTGTGCAGAGTCACGTATCCTACACAGCAAGAATGCTTGAGAAGATGACCTTTAAGGGAATTTACAAGAACGTTCCCTTCTGGTCAGGTTCACACCACGAGTTCATCAACGGCAAGGGTTATCCCAACCACTTATCCGGCGACGAACTTCCCAATGAATCGAGACTTCTCACAATCATTGACGTTTACGACGCACTTACGGCAGAGGACAGGCCATACAAGCCGCCTATGCCTGCAGAAAAAGCATTTGGCATATTGGGGAATATGCGAGATGACGGCCAGATAGATGGGGAGCTTCTGGCGAAATTCATTGCAAGCGAAGCTTGGAAGAAGTAGAAACTTACTAAGGCACAATAATAATGAAAGTAAAGGATAAAGAAATGGGAGAAAACGAGAAAAAGAAATTTAGCTTAAGCAAAAAACAGCTGATTATTATTGGGGCTGTGGCAGCAGCCGTGGTGATTGGCGTTATTTTGTTTCTGATTTTGGGAAATGATTCTTTGAGAGCAACAACAATGAAACTCTTAAGGATGGAAGGTACAGTAACCCTTGAGGAAGAAGGAAAGGCCAAAGCTGTTAAGGAGAACCTGAGACTAAAAAACGGCGACGCTGTCAGCACTGAGACCGCGAGCCTTGTTTCAGTAGGCCTTGATGAAACTAAAATTGTTACTCTGGATGAGTTAAGCCGCGCCGAGTTCCAGCAGGCCGGAAAAGCGCTTGATTTGAAGCTTACCAGGGGAAAACTGTTTTTCAATGTAACGGAGAAATTGGAAGCGGATGCAAGTTTCAATATTCGTACTTCCGACATGGTGGTTGGTATTCGAGGAACATCCGGAGTATACACAATTGACGAATATGGAAGACCCGCCTTGTATTTAACTGATGGTGAGGTTGAGATAACAGCTCAAAATCCTGAAACCTTGGAAACAAAAACAATTAAAATAAGTGCTGGTACAAGGGTCTCTGTTTATTTTTATAGTGACAGACCCGCGGGACAAACCGTTGAGTTTTACGAAGTAGAAATGACCCCGGACATGATTCCCGGATTCGCTGTAGATCAGATTTGCAGCGACGAAGAACTTCTGAAGAGAGTTACAGATTCGACCGGTTGGACTATTACAGAAGTTAAGGAAATTGGCGAACAAGTTAAGGCAGGAGAATATGTTCCCAAAGAATCCGAGCCTATAAACCTTGGCCTTATGACACCGGATGACCTTATTCCTCAGACCGATACTGAGGAAACAGTACCGGAGAAGGTGGAAGAACCTGCAGAAGTCCCTGAACCTGAAGCAGAACCCGCTGCAGAACCTGAAGCAGAACCTGCAGTTGAAGCTGTTGAGACTGAGGTGGCAGAACCTGTGGATTATGCCGCTTTGGGCAGAAGTGATCCGGATGTTCTTAATGCCATCGAGGAGGTCGGTGAAGACGGAATATTCTACCTTAAGGACGGAGTCATTTTTGATGCGAAGTACTATGCAGAGATGTATCCTGAGGTAGCTAGGGCATATGGAAACGACCCTTATGCACTTCTGTATCATTACATTCACCTTGGTCAGTTCGAAGATTCAAGATATGCGAGTGAAGAGGATGAACATCAGGTAGCTGCTAAAAAGGTAGAGGAACAACGTGCTGCTGAACAATTCCAGAAAGAGCAGGAAGAGGCTAACAGGAGAGCTGCAGAGGAAGAAAATACATCTGATCAGACGACATCAAATTCGCAGGCAACGTCATATACATATACAATATATGTTTATGGCCTTGATTCTCTAGCCGACACCAAGACCGGAACTGCAGCTGCGGGTGCGTCAGTACCAGTAGAGTTTGAGGGCCCGATAGGACAAGTAAATATAGATGGAGTTGATTACATACTTGCAGAGAACCATTATTCTATCACATTCACCATGCCTGATAGAAGTTTTTCGGGAAGTGTTTACTATGAGCAATAGTATAAAATATTAAATAGCCAATTCTTTGCCAAATTAAGGGGGAAGAAATTTGGGATTTGAAAGGGTGAATAAAGATGGGCGAAGAAGGGAATAAGAAGGTTAAACTGAGTAAGAAGCAAATCATCATTATCACCACCGCAGCCTCTGCGGTGGTGGTTGTTGCGGCTGTGCTTATTTGGCTTTTCTTGGGAGACAGTCCCATACGAGCAACCACGATGAAACTTCTGAGGATGGAAGGCGAAATCACCTTGGAAGAAAACGGAAAGACAAAAACCGTTAAGGAGAACTTGAGACTTAAGAATGGAAATGCTTTAAGCACCGGAGTCAAAAGTTTGGTTTCTGTTGGCCTTGATGAGACAAAAATCGTCACATTGAATGAGAAGAGCCGCGCCGAGTTTAACCAGCATGGTAAGGACTTGGAACTCTTTTTATCAGATGGCGAACTTTATTTTGAAGTAACGGAGAAACTCGAAGCTGACGCTTCTTTTGAAATTGCAACTTCAAACATGGTAGTAGGAATAAGAGGAACCTCAGGCTACGTTTCAGCAGATGATGTTGACGGCAAAGAATCCCTTATTATTACTGACGGTACCGTGCATGTAGTCGGAACCAACCCTGTCACCAAAGAGGTAAAGGAAATAGATGTTCCTGCCGGAAAGATGATTAAGATTTATCTTTATAACGACAGGGAAAAAGACAGTATCATGTTTGAACTTGTGGATGTTCCTGAGGACGAGTTACCTGACTTTGTTAAGGACAGACTTAAGGAGAACGAAGAACTTCTTGACAAGGTGGTTGATGATACAGGATGGGATAGAGATGTGATTCTTGGTATAGAGGTTGTTACACCGACCCCTACCCCTACACCCACACCTACACCGGAGCCACCTACACCGACACCTACGCCGGAACCTACGTTAACACCGACTCCGACACCTTCGCCTGTTCCGACACCAACACCTGAACCTACACCGGAGCCCACACCGGAGCCAACACCTGAACCTACGCCGGAACCAACACCGGAGCCCACAGATTCTCCGACACAGGCGCCTCCGACACAAGCAGCTCCAACACAGACTCAGGACCCCAATACCCCTAATTCATCCGGAAATCTAATTTCATTATTGGATAATGATGACGGTACAAAAAGTCTGTATATTAACGGGACTTCAGTTGGAATATATGATGATGAAAGATTCGTTCCATCTGTCAATACTACGCTGCCAATAACCGCTAGCGATGGTACTACAATTAATGCATCGAATGTAAAATGGGATGATTTGGAGGATGGCCTCACCGTTACCGTCGGAAATACGACAATTGGCTACAATACAGGTGGCACCGGGTATATGATTGGTAATTTGACAAATGGTAATAACTTTTTGTGTGATCAAATTACAACAGATCCTGATAATAGTAAAATAGTATTCCATAGTCAAGGCGATCCTATTGGAGAGATGAGCGATGATGATGGCACAGTGACTTTGTATAACTAAAAGGAATTATATGAAAAACAAAACCTTAAAACAACTTTTATATTCCCTCCTGGCAGCCCTGGTGGTAACAACGCTTATCGCAGGGGCAGGAGTGCTTAAGAGCCTTGACACCAGAGCTTTGGATGCCTGGTATCAGGGACCCAAGGCCCTGGACGGCGAGATAATACTTATCGAGATTGATGACAGAGCCATTGAGGAACTGGGTCCTTATAATACCTGGGGTCGAGACGTAATGGCGAAGGCTTTGGAGATGCTGGCGGTGGATCCTAATGTCCGCCCTTCAGCTGTTGCCATCGATGCTCTTTATGTGGGCGAAACCGAGAAAGAGAATGATGACAGGCTGGCAGCTGCGGCAAAAGAGCTTGGATGCGTCATTACCGCAACCCACGCCAACATAGGAACCAAGGCTGTAATGGATGACGAGGGTCATCTCAAGTATGATTACAACGCCATTTTTGACTACGAGGAGCCCTATGATGCTCTGCGAGAAGTGGCAACTGCAGGTCATATCAACGCAATGTATGATACCGACGGCATTCTTCGTCATGCAATGCTTTACGTGGAGCCCGACGGAAAGAGGGTTTACTCCATGGCATTTGAGGCTGCCAGAGCCTATGCAAAAGCCAACGGCATGACAATCGAAGAGCCTCCTACGGATGCCCTGGGAAATTACTATGTTTCATACTCCGGCATTCCGGGTGGTTTTGACGACGGTTATTCCATTGTGGACCTCATAAACGGCGATATTTCACCTGATGAATATGAAGGTAAAATCGTCTATATCGGCCCTTACACCATAGGCCTGCAAGACGCATATTTTACTCCCGTAGATCATGCAAAGCAGATGTACGGCGTTGAATATCAGGCCAATGTAACCCAGGCAATTCTTGATGGAGCTTATAAGACTGAGGTAAACAACACACCTCAGGCAATCGCTCTGTTTATCATATGCTTCATAGCTTTCTTCCTATTCCAGAGGGTTAAGATGAAGGCATCCACGGCCATTACGGTTGGTATTATTGCAGCGTATATCGGAGCGTCATTCGTTTTTTACAATAAGAAAATTAACGGGGTGGGCCACGTGTTACACCCTTTGTGGATTCCTGTGGGAGTCCTTGTGCTTTACATCGTGTCCATAGTCATTAACTATGTTCGTTCGGTTATTGAGAAAAGGCGCGTTACCAAGACTTTCGAGCGCTATGTGGCGCCTGAGATTGTTACCGAGATTTTGAAAGAGGGCATTGAAAACCTGTCCCTTGGCGGCAAAACCTGTGACATTGCAGTGCTTTTCGTAGACGTGCGTGGTTTTACCACAATGTCCGAACGCCTGACTCCCGAGAAGGTGGTATTCATACTTAACAAGTACCTGACCATGGCCAGCGACTGTGTTGAGAGAAACAAGGGTACCTTGGACAAGTTCGTTGGAGATGCCATGATGGCCTTCTGGGGCGCACCTTTGGCTCAGGAAGATGCGGTTTACAATGCGGTTAAGACAGCGAAAGAAATCGTCGAGGGCGCTGCCAGAGTTTCAGATGAGTTAAAGGCTGAAATCGGCGAGGAACTTCGCGTGGGCGTGGGCGTCAACTTCGGACCTGCGGTTGTGGGAAACATGGGTGCGGAGAAGCACATGGACTATACCGCCATCGGTGATACGGTTAACACCGCAGCAAGACTTGAGGCCAATGCTCCCGGCGGTAAGGTTTACATCAGCCGTGCCGTTGCAGATGAGCTTGGAGACAGAATCACCTACACCTCCCTTGGAGCCACAATTAAGCTTAAGGGTAAGGCTGAGGGATTTGAGGTTCTGGATTTGGAGACTGTGAAATAAGGGATTTCATGGTATGATGGAAACAGAATATTGAAAGTGAGGATTAAGGATGGGCGTTGCGCTTTGGATTGTGATTATAGTGATTGCGATAGTTGCGGGCCTGTCCTTTGTTTTTGCCTATATTATTACGCATGGCAAAAGGCAGACCCTGGATGAGTCCTGGGAGTGGGAGCTTTCTCATGTGCCTGCGGTCAGGAAGTTTAGCCGTGATATGCTTACGGACTATGTTATTAAGGGACCTAAGGGTGAGGATATTCATGTGGCGCTGCTTCATGCTTACGAGCCTTCCCGCAAGTATGTGATTCTTGCTCATGGGTATACGGATAACAGATTCGGAATGATGAAGTATGTACCCCACTATTATGACTTGGGGTTTAATTGTATTCTCTTTGATGAGAGAGGACATGGGGAGAGCGCTCCGGAGCCCTGCAGCTATGGGCCGAGAGAGCTGGATTTCCTGATGGCGGTGGTGAAGGATACGCTAGAGAGGTATGGCTCCGGGATTGTGCTGGGGCTTCATGGTGAGTCTCTTGGCGGTGCAACGGTTCTGATGTCTCTTAAGGAATCCTTAGTTCGGGAAAATGTGAAGTTTGTTGTGGATGATTGCGGCTTTGCGGATATTGTGACGGTACTGAAGGTTGGGCTTAAAATGTATCATGCACCGGTTTGCTTTTTGTATCCGGCTTTGTGGGCTGCATGGGTTATGTATGGATTCAAGCTTTGGAAAGCAAGACCTGTTGACTGTGTTTATGGGAATGAAATTCCGCTTCTTTGCATGCATGGAGCTAAGGATGACTTCATTGTGCCGGAGCATAGCAAGCGGGTTTATGAAGCTACGGGCGGGCCCCGTGAGATTCACCTCTTTGAGGGCGCCTGGCATGCCATGTCGGCCGTGGATAGGCCGGAGGAGTATGGAGAGGTGCTGAAGAGGTTTGTTGAGGATGTGTTATAGATTGGGAGGTATAAGATGATGACATTTGAAGACTTAGAAAAAGTAGATGGAAATAGGTTGGCTGAAGCCTTGAAGAGTATCGATATGGAGACGCTCGTCAGAGCCTGTGCCGGAACATCGCCCAGTAATAAAGAGTTTATAAGAGGGGTGGTGGACACAGAGAGATTTGACGCTTTGGTGAAGGAGTTTCCTCCGACCAGAATAGAAGATATTGATAAAGCACAAAATGAGATACTTGAATTCATTAGAAAAGGGACGCTGTAAGCGTCCCTTCAGAGTGAAGACAAAGGTCGTGTTTTAGACACGGCCTTTTCATTTTGACATAAAAGTACCTAGAGGCTACGCTTCTGCTGTAGATTTAAATGGTGCATCGCACATAATAAATCTTAATCAGCTTAATTGCAGTATATCT
>JAFZSQ010000082.1 GCA_017619295.1 Lachnospiraceae bacterium | reverse complement strand
AGTATTTGAAATGACCAAAGAAAGCCTTAATACATACTATGATGAGCTGGGTATGAAGCTTGGCGAGTGCCTCCTAACACCCACAAAGATTTATGTTAAGGCTCTTAATGAGATAAACAAGGCCGGCGTTAAGATCAAGGGCTGCAGCCACATTACAGGCGGCGGATTCTATGAGAACATTCCCAGAATGCTTCCCGAGGGCGCTAAGGCAGTTGTTAAGAAAGACAGCTATCCCATTCCTCCCATCTTCACTCTTATGCAGAAGAAGGGCGGAATTGAAGATAAGATGATGTACAACACTTACAACATGGGTCTTGGAATGGTTCTTGCAGTTGCCAAGGAAGATGTTGCCAAGGTTATAAAGGCAGTAGAGGCAGCAGGCGAGAAGGCTTACGAAGTGGGCTACGTTGAAAGCGGAGACAAAGGAGTAAGCTTATGCTAAAGATTCTGGTCTGCGTTTCCGGAGGAGGAACAAACCTCCAGGCCATTATAGACGGCGTTAAGAATGGCAGTATCAAGGAGACCGAAATCATCGGTGTTATCTGTAACAATGCCGGAGCCTATGCTCTTAAGAGGGCAGAGGATAACGGAATCCCGGGATATGTGTTAAGCCCCAAGAACTTTGAATCAAGGGATGAGTTTAACAAGGCATTCCTTGCTAAGGTTAAAGAGATTAACCCGGATCTTATAGTTCTGGCTGGCTTCCTTGTAACAATCCCCGAGGAGATGACCAGGGTTTACGAAAACAGAATCATCAATATCCATCCATCACTGATTCCTTCATTTTGCGGTGTTGGATACTACGGACTTAAGGTACATGAAGCAGCATTGACCAAAGGAGTCAAAGTGACCGGAGCCACCGTTCACTTCGTAGATTCGGGTATGGATACAGGTCGAATCATATATCAGAAGGCAGTTGAGGTAATGGATGGCGATACGCCTGAAATTCTCCAGAAGAGAGTAATGGAGCAGGCTGAATGGATTATTCTTCCCAAGGCAGTCAATGACATAGCTACGGGATTAATCAAATTAGGATAAGAGGGTAGATAATGAAGGTATTAATCGTAGGCGGAGGCGGCAGAGAACATGCCATCGCCGTAAGCGTAAAAAAGAGCAAGAGAGTTGACAAGATTTACTGTGCTCCCGGAAATGCAGGAATTGCTGAGATAGCAGAGTGCGTTCCTATAGGGGCAATGGAGTTTGAGAAACTCGTGGCTTTTGCCAAGGAGAAAGAAATCGATCTTTGCATCGTAGGAATGGACGATCCTTTGGTAGGCGGCCTGGTTGATGAAATGGAGAAGGCAGGAATCAGAACCTTCGGACCTAAGGCCAACGCAGCTATACTTGAGGGAAGTAAAGCTTTTTCCAAAGATTTGATGAAGAAGTACAACATTCCCACAGCGGCATATGAGACATTCACTTCAGCCGATGATGCCATCAAGTATCTTGAGACTTCGGATTATCCGATAGTTCTTAAGGCTGACGGATTGGCTCTCGGTAAGGGCGTTCTTATTTGCAAGGATAAGGAAGAGGCCGTGGCCGGCGTAAAGACCATAATGCTTGATAAGCAGTTCGGTGATGCCGGAAACACTCTTGTTATAGAAGAGTTCATGACAGGAAGAGAAGTTTCGGTTCTTTCCTTCGTGGACGGCAAGACAATCAAGACCATGACTTCCGCTCAGGACCACAAGAGAGCCGGAGACGGAGATACAGGTCTTAACACAGGCGGTATGGGAACCTTTTCACCCAGCCCCTTCTACACCAAGGAAGTGGACGACTTCTGCAAGGCACATATTTATCAGAAGACCGTCGACGCTATGGCAGCTGAGGGAAGAGAGTTCAAGGGAGTTATCTTCTTCGGACTTATGATTACTCCTAAGGGTCCCAGAGTTCTGGAATACAACGCAAGATTCGGAGATCCCGAAGCTCAGGTTGTACTTCCCAGAATGAAGAACGATATCATTGATGTCTGCGAGGCGTGCATTGACGGCAGACTTGATGAGATAAATCTTGAATTTGAAGATAATGCGGCAGTGTGTGTTGTCCTTGCTTCAAAGGGCTATCCCGTTTCTTATGAGAAAGGATTCCCCATTAAGGGCTTCGAGAAATTCAAGGCAGAGGAAGGCTACTATTGCTTCCATGCAGGCACAAAGAAGACCGAGGCAGGCATTGTAACAAACGGAGGACGAGTTCTCGGCGTTACCGCCAAGGGAGCAAACCTCAAAGAGGCGAGAGCCAACGCATACAAAGCTACCGAGTGGATAGAGTTTGATAATAAGTATATGAGACACGACATCGGAAAAGCCATTGATGAAGCATGAATGGGAGGAGAAAGATGAGAACGATTAGATTTAACAAAGCGCTCAAAGCATTAGTTACCTTCGTTTTGGTAGCAGCGTTATTCGTTGGAGATACGTTATGTGCTTTGGCAGCCACAAATGTAACAATTAAGGAAGCCAGCGTAAGAGTTAGACAGTCCGCAAGCACAGACTCAACTCAGCTTGGCTCAGTTAAGCAGGGTTCATCCTATGATGTAATCGAGACAGTAAGCGATTCATCGGGAACAGCCTGGTACAAGATTAAATACGACGGCACAAATGTAGGATTCATCAGAGCCGATATGGCAGTTGATTCCGCATCAGATGAGGCAACCAAGTTAAAGAACGGTGCCACAACTACAACAACTGCAACACCTACACCTACGGCAACACCTACACCTACAGCAGCACCCACACAGGCAGCTCCCGCAGCTCCCACAGTGGACACAAATGTACAGGTAGCCGTATCAACACAGGTTACAGATGTTAATCCCGTTTCTGCAACTGTTAACAACAACACAGTTAACGTAAGAGGCGAGGCAGGAGCAGATTCCGGCAAGGTAACAACAGTTAACAAGAACACAGCAGTTACCATTGTTGGTCAGGCTCAGGGCAATGACGGTAAAGTTTGGTACCTTACAAACTTCACATATGACAACAAGGACGTTAAGGGCTTCATCAGAAGCGACTTCTTATCAGTTTCAGGAGAGGTTACAGAGGCAGCACCTGAGGTAGTAGAGGAAGAAGCACCTGTAGAGGAGGAAGCTCCCGCAGAACCCGAACCCGTTGTTCCCCAGGACTATGAAGTTAAGTGCGAGACTGATGAAGAGGGTAACAGTGTTTGGTATCTCTATGACAACACAAACGGAACCCAGAGAAGCAAACTCGCAACAATCTTAGAGTACGCTGAAGCTTATGCAACTCAGAAGGATAAGGGAAGTATCAGCGGCAAGGCAAAGATAATCATCATTATCATGGCTATCTTCCTTGTACTTATGGCATTGGCAATTACTCTTCTTATCTTCAAACTTAGAGATCTTGAGTACGATGATGACGAAGATTACGATTCATACGGCAGAGACCGTGACAGAGAACCCAGAAGTGTAAGACCCGCAGGCCAGAGACCTGTTGGCGCAAGACCTGAGGGAAGACCTGTAGGCGCAAGACCTGCAGGAGCAAGACCCGAAGGTGCACGTCCCGCAGGAGCACGTCCTGAAGGCAGACCTGTCGGAGCAAGACCTGAGGGAGCACGTCCCGCAGGAGCACGTCCCGAAGGAAGACCTATGGGAGCAAGGCCTGAAGGCGGAAGACCCGAGGGAAGACCTTTAGGAGCAAGACCTGAGGGTGCTAGACCTGAAGGAAGACCCGTAGGAGCAAGACCCGAAGGTGGAAGACCTGAAGGAAGACCTATGGGAGCAAGACCCGAAGGCGGAAGACCTGAAGGAAGACCCGTAGGAGCAAGACCTGAAGGCGCACGTCCCGAGGGAAGACCTGTAGGCCCCAGACCTGAAGGCAGACCCGTAGACAGACGTCCTTCCGACAGCATGCTTGATGCAGAGAACCCCAAGGCACCCAGAGACGGTGACTGGAAACCCAAGAATCTCGCCGAGAATGACGATTTCGAATTCGAGTTCCTTAACAAGTGGGACGAGGATGACAGATAAGGTTTAGACTTGATAGAGCCGCAGCTTTTCGAAGCTGCGGCTATTTTGTGCTGTGGGGCCGGGCTCCTGAACCCTTGATTTGTGTGTTTTGTACCTAAGGCTTGCATCAGGGCTCCGTTTAGGTACAGTTTTCCCCTTGCCGGCGACCTTTCTCGGAAGCTTTTTGTACCTAAAGCTTGCATCAGGGCTCCGCTTAGGTACAGTCTTCCCCTTACCGGCGACCTTTCTCGGAAACTTTTTGTACCTAAAGCTTGCATCAGGGTGTCCCTTAGGTACACTCGCCGCCTTATCGCCCACCTTTCTCCGCAAATTTCAGTACCTAAATCAAGCTTCCGGCTCCGCGTTAGGTACAAAACCAGCAAAACGGGCGCTGTGATGGCAGAAGAAGCGGTTGATGAGAGGCTATTTTCTTGATTTTGTGACTAAGAGAGAGCTTCTGCAGTGTTTGAGTCAAAGTTTTTCTTGATCGCTGAGGAACGAAAAATAAAAAAATTGACTAAGGAGTGGTTAACGTGAAGTTTTAGTCAAAGACTTTCTAATCCCATAAGGAATACAAGATGTAAATAATTGACTAAAACAGTGGGGAACCTGCTTCTTAGTCAAGTATTTGAATCTTAGGGGGCGAGACTTGAAAGAAAACCGTTGACTAAAACACCACGTTAACCCCTCCTTAGTCAAAAAAGTGAAAAAACAACCGTTAAAACAAAGCCAGGAGTTTTACAACCCGCACTTCAATATGGTAAACTAATAAAGAACAGACAGCCCCGAGGAGGGCTAAGAGGAGGGTATAGAAATGAATAGCAAGAAGGGTGTAACTCTTTACAATCTTATTTTCCCGGTATGGATACTTCTGTGGTTTCCAAGCTGGCTCTGGCTTATTATAATTCCGGCCAATTACATCATTGACAGATTGATATTTACGATTCTTGGCAAGCATTACAAGCCTGAACTCACAAATGACTTCTACAGGAATAATACCTGGAAGCTTTTCTTAAGGGGCTTCGGAGCAGACTTTATCGGAATGCTTTTCTTACTTGTCCCTACTATTATTCTTGATACAGTATTTGACTCAGTAAGCGCGGTTCGGAATTTTACCCACGACTTACAGTACAATTTGTACAATAATCCCCTTGCAGTTATCTATACATTGATTGCTGTGGCTCTGGCAGGGCTTTTGATATTCCTGTTTGACAGAAGGGCCCTTAGAAAGATGGGCGTATTTACAGAGGAGCAGGCGAAGAAGATAGCTCTTTTCATGGCTATATTCACAGCACCTTATCTGTATTTATTGCCGCCCAGTTTGTTTTACTAAAAGGGGGCAGGGGAGTATATGAATATTACATTTTTTTATTCCAGAATTATTATATTTCTTTTGATAAGATTTGTGCTGGCTTTTATCCCTATGTATATAGCAGGAAAGAAATACTATAGCAGGGGGTGGTTTTGGCTTTATGGAGTATTCGGATTGATTCCGGCAATACTGCATGCGGTATTCCTCCCAGATGCTTCGTATTCTACATCAAGGAAGGTATCGAACAAGGCAATTGTTTCTTCTGTCGCTTTGACGCTCTATTTGTGCGGATCGATTGGATGTTCTATTTACGATTATATTTTAAACCGTGCAAGCTTTATAACAGCGATGAAGAGAGGTTCTATCGCACTGATAATTATAGAAATACTGGTGTGCGCGATTACACTTGTTGACGTATTAAAATGTCAAATCACGAAAACTTCTGTATTTGCACTTTTTGCAAATGCTTTCTATGGAATTGCTAATCCACTGCTTTTATGGTTCAGCTTGTATATTTGGGCCAAGAAACCTGAAGGCAGTTCAATGAGCAGGCCCTATTGGAATCCAGCATGCTTTATTTCATTTGTTGTTATGGGGATACTTGTCCATAGATTCATAAGCGGAAAAGAAAAACCGAAAAAAGCGATGTGTTTCTATCTGCCGGTAATAATAGCAGTTGTAACAACCATAGTTTATATTTTCACGAATCCTTATGTTCAAAGGATGCCATTGCCCACGATAGAAATCATACTGAAGGTATCGATTAGAACGGCGCTGTTTGGATTATATATGTATTTTAATGAAAAAAATGATGTGCAATAAACCCAGTATTTTCAAGGTCTCCGAGATTGCTCGGAGACTTTTTTAATGTTTTTCATTAAAAAGTTGTTGACAAACATTATTTGCCCTGT
>JAFZSQ010000081.1 GCA_017619295.1 Lachnospiraceae bacterium | reverse complement strand
TTAATGTCATCGCTGCGGTCAAACACCTTTTTATTAGCGAATAAAAGGCGCTTTGACTCATAATCAACAAGATAAATATACTGATCCATAAACTCCAGCATAAGAAGCTTAATCATCATTTCTCTTGTATCGAAATCTGACAAGGTGATTTGAATGGTACATGTGTCAATAAGAGAAATCAGCTGTTTTAATTCTAATGTATCGATTTCCTCATCATTGACGGGATTAAACAAAACGATACATCCAACATATTTACCTTCCTTAACAAAAGGATAATATATAATCTTCTCAAATCCGTTATCAGTCATAAACTGACTGAGGGAATAGGAATATCCGGTGGCCTGCTGGTCGCTAATTTCGGCAAAGTTTTTAACATTCTTAAACAGGTCTTCAAACTCTGCGGCCGCTCTTCTCTTTGCCTTATCATCTTCAAATGTATATTCATATCCGGGTATGGTGAACATCGTAATATCATTTGACTCAGATAAAGAATTGACATCAGGGAAAATCCCTCCAAAGCTGCAACCGCTCTTTGTAAGAAGCATATTGTAAACTCTGTCCCAGCTATCCTTGGAAAGCATGCCGTCATAAAGGGTCTTCATGGCACTTTCACGTAAGGACAAGCCTTCATAATCCACAAACAGCTTCTTGTCAGAAGATTCATTGTCTTCTTTCAACTTATCTTTGTCAATGAAACGACCGACTATTCTGGTAACATAGCCCTCAAGACCGACTATGCTTGAAAGAGTAAGGTCATATTCCTTGAAATCCTTTGAAAACCTTTTACTCTTAATTACTATGTTTTCATTTATGGGGCCAGTCATAAGTTTATTGAAACAGGCAAGATATTTTTCAACTTCACCCGATGCAAAATATGAAGAGTCAAATTTTGCAACATAATCAGGAATAATAATTTCCTTTTCTCTCTGATCCTCGTCTATATACTTAAGATCAAGAACATCCGATTTGACATTGTAATCAAATATGGATTCCTTCTCCACCGTATCTATAAGATGCATTCTGGCTGCCTGAGCCCTTAATTCCTCATCGCCGGTTTTCTTTTCGGTGACATCAATAACAGTGGCAATAATTGTATAGGTGTCTCCTACTTTGGAATACAGGTTGCACCTTGTATAAAGCCATCTCAATTCACCTTTACCGGTTATTGTTCTGAATTCGGTATTTACGGCACCATCAGCCTTCAGACATTCTCTGATACCCTGGTCAAAAACCGGAATATCTTCAGGCAAAATACAGTAACGAATATTTTTGACATACTTATCAATGTCTTTCTTTGAATATCCGAGCATTCTGCTTAGACCTTCGTTGGCATAAACGCAGGTTAAGTTATAGCTTCCTTCTTTCAGTTCAAAAGCAATAACTCCGGTAATCAGATTCTCAATATACGAAACAATATTCTCCTGATAATTATCCATAGTAAGCCCTCTCTTTATTTCTTAAAAAGAATCAGCCCTGGTTACAATATCATCCTTATCCTTATATATACTCTCCGCAGGAACAAAGCCTCTTACACGTGAAAGGGGATAAACAATTGTATTTCTTCCCACAACGGTACCGGGATTTAATACGCTGTTGCATCCTACTTCAGCATGATCTCCGAGCATTGCTCCCATTTTCCTTTGATTTGTTTTAATGTTGCCTGAGGAGTGATGCATAACAATATTTCCGTGGTCGCACTTAAAGTTGCTGGTTACGGCACCCGCACCCATATGCGCTTTATATCCGAGGATACTGTCACCCACATAGTTATAATGAGGTACCTGTACGCCATTGAAAAGAATGCAGTTCTTAAGCTCGCAAGAGTTACCTACAACGCAGCCCTTGCCAACAATGGCGTTACCTCTGATAAAAGCTCCCGGTCTGATTTCGGCACCCTCATCAATAATGGTAGGGCCAACGATTGTAGCGGTGTCTGCAATCTTTACATCCTTGGCAACCCAGACTCCCTCTCCTCTTTCTTCAAATATGTTTTTGTCAATTTCGCCTATAAGGCTTTTAATGCAATCTTTGATTGCGGGAACCGCATCCCAGGGAAACTCGAATTTCTTAAGAAAATCCCCGGAAATAGACTCCGATAAAGTGTACATGTTTTTAATCTTAAACTGTTCCATACTCTACCTCTTCTTATAGAATTCAGACGCTGCAACAAACCTTTGATAAACGTCTCTTTGATTGTTAAGGCTTTTGACATTGTTGGTTCTTCTGATAACAAAGTCGCTTAACTTGGTCATATATTCATCCGACGTAATTGTTCCGTCGGCAACCATTGTCAGTCCCTTTTCCCAGCTGGCGGTAAGTTTCGGCTCAAGAAGCGGTTTAATTGAGCCCTCAACAACGTCATATACCAGCTCGCCCATCTGGGTTGGTGTCAGAATCTGAGTTTTCTTGTTAAGGTTCAAATAATCGATATTAACAAGCTTTTTAAGGATTTCGGCCCTTGTTGCGGAAGTTCCGATTCCGCTTCCTTTAATCTGAGCTCTCAGTTCCTCATCCTCAATAAGCTGTCCTGCGTTTTCCATTGCAAGAATTATTGAACCCGAGTTATATCTCTTAGGCGGAGAAGTTTCTCCTTCTTTGATTTCATATGTGCCAAAATCAATTTCATCTCCTTTTTTCAATGAAGACAGGAAATTGATAACCGTTTCATCAGCTGCACTTTCTTCGGACTCATCATTTTCCTTCTCGACTTTCTCAGAAGCATCATTCTTCTTGGCAAAAGAATACTGCATCACTGCCAAATAGCCGGGATCCGTAAGCACCTTAAAATTTGAAAAGAAGCTCTCAGTTTTAGTCTTAGTTACGAGGGCAATCTTTAAATACTGTGCGGGAGGATAGAATATAGCCAGAAATCTTCTCGCTATAACTTCGTATACCTTTTTGGCTGTATCATTTAATGAGCCATATGAATTAAAGCCCTGTCCCGTAGGGATAATAGCATAGTGGTCGGTAATTTGCTTGTCATTGGTGTATCTGCTCTTACCGATATCCTTATAACTTCCCTCTTTTAGAATATGCGTGGCAAACTCAGATAAAAGCGAAAAGTTCTTAAGGCCGCCTATATTTTTGTTTATCTCTTTAGCCACTGCCGTGGACAGAACTCTGGCATCGGTTCGAGGATATGTGACGAGTTTCTTTTCGTACAGTTCCTGTACGTATGAAAGTGTCTGGTCGGGACTTATCTTAAACAACTTTGAGCAATCGTTTTGAAGCTCAGCCAGGTTGTAAAGCAAAGGAGGATTCTTGCTCTCCTTTTTCTTCTCAATTTTCGTTACGACAGCTTTCTTTTTTTCAGGTGCTTCAATATAGGCAATCAGTTTTTCGGCATCAGCCTTTTCCTTGAAGCCATTTTCCTTATAGAGGGCGGGACTGTCTTTGTAAATGGACTCCTCCGTCACTCGCCATTCGCCGGTAATAAACTCATCCTTTACCGGAAGAGATTGAATTACACGGTAAAAAGGAGTCTTAACAAAGTTTCTGATTTCTCTTTCCCTGTTAACTACCATTCCAAGGACACATGTCATAACACGCCCCACAGAAATTACGGCTTTATCCTTTTTAAGGTAATTCTTTACATCATTGCCGTATTTTAAAGTCAAAACTCTGGAAAAATTTATTCCCATCAGGTAGTCTTCTTTGGCTCTAAGATACGCAGCATCACTTAAAGAATCATAGAAAGAAAGATCCTTGGCTTCCTTTATTCCCCTCAGAATCTCTTCTTCTGTCTGGGAATCAATCCATACTCTTCTTCTGTCTTTCCCCTTTACATTTGCCATCTGTTCAACGAGACGATAAATATATTCTCCTTCACGTCCCGAGTCGGTGCAAACGTAAATTCTTGTGACATCAGCCCTGTTTAAAAGGCCCTTAACTGTATTAAACTGCTTTGAAACCGATGAAATCACTTCATACTTGAACTTATCGGGTATGAAAGGAATCGTATCAAAGCTCCATCTTTTGAGTTTTTCATCGTAAGCATCCGGATAGCTCATGGTTATAAGATGTCCTACACACCATGTAACAACGTAGGAATCGGATTCCATGTATCCGTCAAAGCTTTTCATATTTTCCTTCAAAGCCTTGGCGAACTCTTTGGCTACGCTGGGCTTTTCGGCTATAAAAAGGTGTTTCTCCATAAATCTTTACTGGTCTTTCAAAGATATTAGCTGTAAAGCATTATTCTTGTTGCCTGTTTCAACAACCTTGGAATCAAACCTTTCAAAGGTAATAAGAACAGTCTGAACAACATTTAATTTAGCTTTCTTGGCTAAGAATTTAACCCAATCATAATCATCGGTAGTAAGCACATTCTTGTCGTAATTACACATTCCGATAAGGGCGTTTCCGTCTTCGTCAAAAGCAACGACATCTATGGTATCAAGCTTTCCTACCCATTCGCCGATCTTCTCAGGCTTAAAGGGAATAATGCCCTTGTCACAATAAGTCTTTATGAGTTCCTGCCCAATTTTCTTCATGGAGTTTTCAACAAACTGTCTGAAGGTCTCCTCGATAAACTGCTCATAAAACTCTGCAGCAGGCTTAGTAGAGTACAAATAGTAATTGGGATATACATACTTGTAGTAGAAATGAACAAGGGGATGCATAATGCGATATACGCCCTTTTGGGTGTTGCCCTTACTGTCTGTATCAACACTGAAGGCCTTCTCCACAAGTTCAAGCTCCATAAGATTCTTTATGTAGACAGATAATTTCGCTCTGGAAAAATCAGAGTGAAGATGCAGTTCATTAAGTTTATTCTTGCCCTCTGCCAGCGAAGCAAGAATCGTGTTATATACATATACTTCACGAAGGTCCATTTCAACCAGTCTGACAGCCTCATTCATGAAGAAGCCTTCGGGTTTAAGGATAACCTGGGTGATGTTCTCTTTAACAGTCTTATAGGGATCCAAATGCTTCCAAAGTCCGGGATAGCCGCCAAGAATCGCATACATTTCCATTGTTTCTTTTCTTGTGTAAGAAGGCATAAACCTTCTCATGTCCTCGTACTTAAGCTCTCTGACCTTCAAAAATCCGCCAATTCTCAAAGCATATTGACCAACTCGGTCTACAAGCCCTGATTCAACAAATCCAATTGATCTGGAGGAAAGAATAACCAGCAAATCGCTGCCCTTGTTTGAGTTGAAAACGAAATCAATAAGGGCCTTCATAAAAGCAGGATCACCTTTTACGGCATTATGGAATTCATCAATGATAAGCACCTGCTTTTCTTCACTGAACTCAAAGCATGCTTTAAATATCTCGGAATACTCCGGATATTCGGGAAGTTTATTGAGATTGTCTCTGATTTCATTAGCCCAAAGATATCTATTCTCTCTTCCTGAGCAGGCTCTGGCAATCAGTGTTCTGCTTGAGCGATTCTTTGTAAACTCAGCCAGCAGAGCATGTCTTCCCACAAATCTTTGACCGTAGACAACAACTATGCTGCTTCCTTTAGCCTCATATTTTTTAGTTAAGTAATTTAATTCGCTATTTCTCCCAAGAAACATCCAATAACTCCTCTACTTTCTCCCCTGGTATTGGCTTAGAAAAAAGAAAGCCCTGAATTACTTCGCAGCCTATATCCTTAAGATATTGATACTGCTCTTCGGTTTCCACCCCTTCGGCTATGGTCTCGTAACCCAAGCGATTGACCATATCTATCATGGAACCTGTAATTATCTTGCTTGATTCATCATCAACTACGTTATCAATAAAGGTTTTATCGATTTTAAGTGTGTCAATGGGTAAACCGTTAAGGTAAGACATTGAGGAAAATCCGGTACCAAAGTCATCCAAGGCAACCCTTATTCCGTACTCTCTGAGAACCAGAAGTTTAACTTTAACATTCTCAAAATCATCTATCAAAACACTCTCAGTGATTTCAAGCTCTATATTATGACAGGGAACATCATATTTCTTGAGTACATCAAGAATCTTGTCCACGAAGTCGTCTTTGCGATACTGAATTGCTGAAATATTGATGGAGAGAATTATGTCACAGCCAAATTTCTCTCTCCATTCAGCAAAGGTACGTATACTCTCCTCCATTACCCAATCGCCTATGGGAATGATAATACCGCTTTGTTCGGCAATGGGAATAAAATGTGCGGGCGAAATCATTCTGCCTTCGTTATCTCGCCATCTTATCAGCGCTTCCACGCCTCTTATTTTTCTCGAATCAGAGAAAAATTGGGGTTGATAATACATGAAAAAGCTTTTGGAGAACAAAGCAGTTTTTAACTTGTTTTCCAAAGCAACGGTTTCTATAAAGTCATTAAGGATTCTGGCATCATAATAAGAAATGGTATCTTTACCGCGATGCTTGGACTTGAACATTACTATCTCTGCGCAGTTAATAAGTTCAAGCTCTGTAGACGCTGCCTCAGGATATTCAACGACACCGACTGAAACAGTGATTTTAATATTTTGACCATCCAAGAGAGTAAAGCCTTCGGAAAGTCGCTCTCTTATGATGTTATGAATTGTCTCCACGCTTCTTGCGCCGCATGGATCGTAGATTGCAATACAGAACAAATCGGAATTGAAATGTCCGGCAATAATATT
>JAFZSQ010000080.1 GCA_017619295.1 Lachnospiraceae bacterium | reverse complement strand
GATATACTGCAATTAAGCTGATTAAGATTTATTATGTGCGATGCACCATTTAAATCTACAGCAGAAGCGTAGCCTCTAGGTACTTTTATGTCAAAATGAAAAGGCCGTGTCTAAAACACGACCTTTGTCTTCACTCTGAGGCCGAATGCTTACGCATCCGGCCTTTCTTTATTCCTATTTAGTAGTTCTTAACGAAAATATCGTTCTCTTTGGTAAATCCCATTTTCTCAAGATAAGCAATGCTCTTAGAAGGGTCAGCCTTAAAGATTATCTTTTTAAGCCCCTCATCGCCGAACTGTTTATAAACATGCTTGCCGGCGCTGAAGTCTCTGTATTCGGGGCAGGTATAATCAAGCCATACATCCAAGGTTTTATCATCGTTCATGATTCCCAAAACTATTCCGATAACTGTATCCTTGTAGTAAACCATGCCGGCGTAGTTATATTTTTCCGAGGGGAATTCAAAACCACTGAAGAAATGTCCAATGTCCTCTCTGTGATTCTCAATGAAGTAAGCAAGGAAGTTGTCCTTCAAATCAGTTTCATGCATGTGATAAATACGAGCATCATTGCTTCTGAACATCTTGATGATGAATACAATGTTGATGATTAAAAGGGCCCCGTTCATGATTACCGTAGGGTAGGTGTGCACCAGAAGTCCGTAGATTAATGAAGCCAGGGAACCGATTGAGTTGATGATTCGAAGCTTCAGCACCGAAGACATTAAGAATGACAACAATACCAATGCTGATCCTACGTAACCGATTATTTCAAATATCGTTCTTGAAGTCATATGAATTCTCCTATGGATGATAATTTGTCGTTTCCTGCTGAATTATTTTTTATTCTATCATCATTATGACTTATTTGCCATCCAATGGTGATTTACAACTCGAAAACAGCCTTTAATAGTCCGTCCAATTCCCTGGTACTCAGTGCTTTGCTTGACTGCTCAAAGGTTGCGATTAAATTTTGTCCAAGAAATATACCGTTTTGGGCATAGTGGCTTATTTTCCACATGAAGCCATCGACGTATTCGGGATTATCCATCATACCAAAGTGTTCAAGGTAGATTACTCTTCGTTTTTTCACATCAAGAAGAGTAAAGTCGGGATACACCTCATACCCGCCGTCCAGCACAAGAAGCTCCTCATAGCGGTACGGTATCCCCAGAGCTGCAAGCCTGTCCGCAATGATGATTTCGGACTTTGATCTTACCCGCTCGCCTTTGCCTGTGTAGAACTCCTGGTCACACTCTTCTATTCCCTTGGAAATGTAATCTCTCTGCTCCCACTCTTTAGCATAGGTTTCATCATCAACACAAAATGGGGTTACCAGCCCCTGCTTGCCCTTTCCCAGCTTTTCATGGGCATAGATAAGCATGTCCTTGGAAAACCGCCTTAAATACATTCTGATAAGTTTCAGCTCGGCTTTGGCATGTGTGCCCAAACGCTCGTAGTATTCTTTCTCTGCGAGCTTAACTATCTTCTTTTCTTCTGACTTGGGAATGTAGGTTCCATTGATGTCTGATGGATTTTTCCTGAGATAATACTGAATTTGATTTCCTCGCATTGCCGCCCGAAGTTTTCCCTCCGGAGGATTCTTTAGTTTCTTTTCGCTTAAAGAAACAGCTTCCTCAAGAATGACTTCACGGGCTCTTAATTCTTCGTAGAGCATAGTTTCGCCTTTCATTATTCTTATTAGTTTTCTTCGGGATTATCGGACGAAAAGTCCAAGATTTTTTTCGAAGTATGAAAGAATAATACCATTATAAGGACGTAGATACAATTTACAGAATCTAAATAGATTGTTAAATATTCATAAACTCAGTCGCAGAATCATTGTGGGAATCGTGAAGATTGAAGATTTTGAGTTTGACTCATAATAGAGACGGGCTTTCTTTATTTCATTATGCCCCCAAGGAAGCCCAAATTTTCTTCGCGCATAAAAGATTCATAAAGTTCGCATTTTATTATGAAGACCTAATCATCATAGCCTATTAAACAAACATAATAGAAGCTTGTAATCTGCGATTTATTATGACAAGCAAACCATTATCCTTTCACGGCAATCATAATAATTCCTTGAGAAGTCCGTTCTATTATGTTGCCATGAAGAACACATACTGTAAACAAGCATAATAGGGCTTGAATATTTTATTTCTATTATGCTTGATGGACAAAAAACAGCCGAAAAGAGCAACCTGTGCAGACAATGCATACAATGCAGCCCACAAAAAAAAGCGGATGGGGTATCCCATCCGCTTAAAAGCAAGTTCTACAGCACCCTCAAAGCAGGTGTGTCAGCCACTGCATTTACATACTTCTCAAGCTCGTCATCAAGCTTAAGCAATGAAACCGAATATCCCTCCATATCAATTGAAGTCATAAAGTTTCCTACCCAGGTCTTGGCAACCTTGATGCCCTCTTTTGCAAGGCGATCGCTTACCGCAAGATTACATACATATAATTCCTGCAAAGGTGTGCCTCCAAGTCCGTTAACGAGAACCGCTACCTTATCGCCGCTCTTGTAAATTCCCTCAGCAAGAATCTTATCAAGCAAGTGATTTGTTGTATCGGAAGCACTTCTCATCTTCTCTCTGTGAGTTCCGGGCTCGCCATGGATACCCATTCCGATTTCAACCTCATCCTCGCCGAGCTCAAAGCTGGGTTTTCCGGCTGTAGGTACGGTACAAGGTGCAATAGCCATGCCCATGCTTCGTACATTTGCAATAACCTTCTCGGCAACAGCCTTAACAGCACCAAGGTCCTTGCCTTCTTCAGCTGCGGCACCTGCACATTTATGTACAAAGATAGTACCTGCAATACCTCTTCTTCCGGTTGTCCATGTACTGTTCTCAACAGCTACGTCATCGGCAACAACAACCTTTTCAACAGTGATTCCTTCGTCAGCAGCCAGGTCTGCTGCCATCTCAAAGTTCATTACATCACCGGTGTAGTTCTTGATAATAAGAAGGGCACCCTTGCCGCCATCAGCCGCCTTAATTGCTTCGTAAACCTGATCGGGTGTGGGAGATGTAAACATAGCTCCCGCAACTGCGGCATCAAGCATTCCCTTTCCTACAAATCCTCCGTGAGAAGGCTCGTGTCCCGAACCGCCTCCGGAAATGAGTACAACCTTGCCATTTGAGCCCCCCGCTCTGACAAGAACATCGCATCCGTCAACTCTCTTAACATATTCCGGATGAGCCGCAACCATTCCGCGCAGCATCTCGTCTACTACGTTCTCCGCGTTGTTAATCAGTTTCTTCAAATCTTTTACCTCCCATCATTATTGTGTTTTTTGCTATCTATTATTTAACAAGTCCCCTTGTTAAGTAATCCCTCCAAATACTCTCTCACGTCCTTGGCAGTCTCGAAAGAAAGTACTTTATCAAGGTCCACGTCATCGCTTCTGCAGGTCCTTATTCTCTCTTTGACCTCAGGTGCCACGGAAGGGCTCATGGAAAGTTCATCAAGCCCCATTGCCATAAGTAACGGCGCAGCCAGAACGTCTCCTGCCATCTCGCCACACATTCCGACCATTATCCCCGCATCCTTTCCGGCCTTCGCAATGGTGTAAATCGCTCTTACCACCGCAGGGTCAAAATAGTCGTAAAGATAAGCCACCAGGCCGTTTCCTCTGTCCACCGCCATGGTGTACTGCACCAGATCGTTGGTTCCTATACTGAAGAAATCCACGTATTTTGCAAAATCAGCAGCCATCATCACGCTGGCCGGAGTTTCGGTCATTATTCCAAACAATATTTCCTCGTCAAAAGCGACGCCTTCTCCGCGAAGCTCTTTCTTGGCCTCTTCAAACAAAGCTTTCGCTTCCTTAATCTCCGTCACGGTATCAATCATGGGAATCATAATTCCCAGTTTCCCGAAAGCGCTGGCCTTAATCAAAGAACGAAGTTGCGTCTTAAACATATCCTTCTTATCAAGGCAAATCCTGACGGCCCTATATCCAAGGAAAGGATTCTCCTCGGGCATAAGATCCAGGCATCGGCACTTCTTATCGCCGCCGATATCAAGGGTTCTTATAATGCAAAGATTCCCTCCGGCCTTCGCAAGCAATGCCCTGTAGGCCGCGGTCTGTTTTTCCTCATCAGGCAAATCCTCGGAATCCATAAACAGGAATTCCGTTCTGTAAAGACCCACGCCTTCACAGCCCATCTGCGCAGCTTTGCCCATTTCATCGGGGCCTGCCACATTTGCAGCCACCTTGATTCTTCTTCCATCCAAAGAAACTGCAGGGTCCCCTGCTCTCGAGGCAAGGTATCCCGCTTCTTTTTCATATTCTTCACACTTCTTGGCAAAAGCGTCTTCCTCTCCTTTATCGGGAGAAATCACAACGCTTCCATCCTTTGCGTCAACTAAAGCAGTGCATCCGTCGCTTTCAGAAGCTTTGCTTACATCAACTCCCACCAGAGTAACAAAACCCTTGGACTTTGCGATAATTACGGAGTGAGAGGTTTTGCTTCCGTTTTCCAAAACCACAGCCTTAACCTTATCCTCGGAAAAACCGGCCATAAGGGCAGGCTCCACATCCTTTGCCACAATAACAAGGTTCTCGCCCTCAACCTTTGTTTCAGGCATTCCAAGAAGCTTCCTTAGCACCCTGTTTCCCACGTCCACAACATCATTGGCTCTGTCACGAAGATATTCGTCATCCATGCCCTCAAACATGTTCTTAAAGTCAGCGACCGCCTTCTGAATTGATGCAGGAGTTCCAAGGCCTTCCTTAATTCTTCTTTTTATGGCTTCGATAAAACCCACATCATCAAGAAGCATCAGGTGCATATCGATAATATCTTCCTCTTCCGCCGAAAGCTTTTCACCCTCAGACAGAATCTCATCCAAATCAGCCTTGGCATTTTTAAGCGCCAAAACAAAACGGGCAAGCTCTCCGTCTTTGTCCGTTGGAATATATTCTTTTATGAAGGAGTCGTAATCGACATCCAAATAGCGTACTACTCCCATGGCTACCCCACCTGAAACCGGAGTACCCATTAAAACTGTTCTACCCATTTATTCCCTTCTTTATCATCAGAATTTCGACATCCCCCGGGCCTTCTCAGCCGCCTGAACCACATCACTTAAAGGTGCTCCAAAAGAAGCATTGATTGCACATGAAATTGCCCCCTCCAAAATAGGAGCATCCGCAATCACAACCTTTATGGGGTCATCCAGTAAATCCATAGCGGTCTGAGTGCTTAAGATTGCACTGCCCAAATCGCACAATACACAGACCCCATCCCCATCATTGGCTTCCTTAATGGCCTCCATGATAAGAACCGTGTCCGTGCCTATGCTTCCGTCTTCCATACCACCACAGGCGATAATCGCTTTATGCTCGCCGGCCATCTGAAGGGCCAGGTCCCGCACACCCTCAGCAACCTTCCTGCTGTGGGAAACTATAACAATACCTACCATATTATCTCCCCGTTTATAAGAAATCTCTTATTGCTTCCAAAGTGATTAAGGAAGATGTAGCTCCGGGATCCTGGTGCCCGATTGAACGCTCTCCAAGATAGCTTGCTCTTCCCTTTGTAGCCTGAATAGTCTTGGTGTACTCAACTCCCATGGATGCGGTTTCGCACATTTTCTCCAAGGTAGTCTTGGCATCATCGCCGCTCTCTATACATGAAACCATGGTCTCATAAGCCGGAATAAGAGCATCTAACATTGTTTTCTCGCCCTTAACCGCCTTACCCCTCATCTGGATTCCGGCAATGGCTTCCTTAAGCATTTCACATGCCACCGTAAGGTCAATTTCTGTCTTTCCTGCAGCAGGTCCTGCAGCCTTCATATATGCTGTTCCGTACAAAGGTCCGGAAGCTCCTCCTACCTTTGATAAAAGCGTCATACCTACTTTCTTCAATGCGGCGCCGATATCCGTCTCATCCTGAGGAAGCGCGGTCAAAACCTCACTGAATCCTCTGGCCATGTTTACTCCGTGATCCGCATCTCCGATTTCCCTGTCGAGATCCGTAAGAAAATCCTTATTCTCAATTATTTTGTTTCCAATCGCCTCAATACATTGATAAAGTCTGGTTGACATCCCCTGTTCCTCCTGCTGTTACTTTTTCATAAAAAAGCACCTTAAAATCTGTGCTAATAGCACTTATTATTATATCTTTCCTTGAATAAAAGTGTCAATAAATCCTGCAATTATTAAGATTTTTTATGCAAAAATCACAAATATCTCCTAAATTGCAAATACAACATCCTAATTCTCTACGGCGGCGAAATATGTGATTTTAATTTGATGCTATATATATTTACCTGAAAGGCCAGACATGTTACCTTTAATTTACAAACAACACATACCCGCATATGGGAGAAAGAGGTAGAGTATGGAATTAATCACAATTGTTGTTATCTTGGCAGTGATCGCACTTCTTGGTCTGATGGCCAGCGGTTACGTAAAGGCACCCCCGGATAAGGCTTACATCATTTCCGGTATGAAGAAAAACCCCAAGATTCTCATCGGACGTGCAGGCGTTAAGTTCCCTTTCTTAGAGAGAAAGGACACACTGGTTCTTAAACAGATATCCATTGATATCAAGACCAACGGCTACGTTCCCACCTTGGACTTCATCGGTGTCGACATTGACGCAGTTGCAAAGGTAAGGGTTAAGACAGATCCCGAGGGCATCAAGGTTGCCATGAAGAACTTCCTTAACATGGACGAGCCCACAATTATCAGAGCCCTCACTGATTCCCTTCAGGGTAACATGCGTGAGATCATCGGTACAGTTAAACTCAAAGAGCTTAACACAGACCGTAAGAAATTCGGTGACGAGGTTCAGGAAAAAGCTCAGAAGGACATGAATGCCTTAGGTATCGAAATCATCTCCTGTAACATCCAGAAGATTGAGGATGAAAAGGGATTGATTATCGCCCTTGGTCAGGACAACATGTCCCAGATTCAGAAGGATGCTTCCATTGCAAAAGCTCAGGCAGACAAGGACGTAGCTATTGCAGAAGCTGAAGCAAAGAGACTTGCCAACGAGGCTCAGGTAGCTGCTGAGACAGAAATTGCCGCAAAGCAGAACGAACTGAGAATCAAACAGGCAGAATTAAAGAGAGAATCCGATACCCGTCAGGCAGAAGCCGACGCTGCTTACGAGATTCAGCAGCAGGAACAGCGTAAAACAATCGAGATCACAACTGCCAATGCGAACATCGCAAGACAGGAACGTGAAATCGAACTTCGCAGAAAAGACGTTGAAGTAACTGAGCAGACTCTGGAAGCTAAAATCAAAAAGAAAGCTGAAGCAGAAAAATTCGCTCGTCAGCAGAAAGCCGAAGCAGACCTCTTCGAGCGTCAGCGTAAGGCAGAGGCTGAAAAGTTCGAGAGAGAAAAAGAGGCAGAAGCTAAGAAGATTCAGGCTGAGGCAGATCTATTCTCAAAGGAAAAGGAAGCCGAAGGTATCAGAATGGTGGGTGAGGCAGAAGCTAAAGCCATTGAAGCTAAAGGTATTGCCGAAGCTGAGGCAATGGAAAAGAAAGCAGAAGCCATGAAGAAATACGGACAGGCTGCAATGATCGAAATGATTGTAAAGGCTCTTCCCGACATGGCAGGCGCTATTGCTAAACCTCTTGAGAATATCGACAAAGTTACCATCATCGATGGTGGCAACGGCGAAAACGGTGTAAATTCCGTAGGTTCCTATGTTCCCGGCGTACTTGCCAAGACAATGGAAACCGTCAAGGAAGTAACCGGCCTGGATATCGTAGATATCATGAAGGCCAATACCTACGACGCAAAAGTCACCAGAAATGTTAACGTAACAGGCCTCGATGAGGACTCCAAAAAAGCCGTTAAGGCTGCAGTCGTAACCGAAGCTGCTAAGGAAGACAAGTAATAAGAATTAATTAAACCAAAGACTCCCGAGATGGCGAACCACCTCGGGAGTTTCTTTTTGACATTCAATTTACAGTTCACAGCCTCTATATATTTGTTTCAAAGGTACTCTGAGACGCTCGTTACTTAGCGAGGTCCCTCACGAGCTTAGTAACGTGAGCAGTTGAAGGTAGCGAAAGCGTGCCTGCGAAGCAAATATATTGAGACTGTGGACGTCACTTAAGTGAACAAACCCTAGGCTCTGAGGTCCGCAAACCCTCCGTTGCCGGTTTCTTTCTGGGCTTTCTGTGCCTTCTCGTAGGGGTTATCATTGCCGCCGTAACGAATCTTCGTGGTGGTGGTACCGCCTGCCACGTAAACCCTGCCGCATTCGGGACAAACCGCCGTATGAATCGCCACAGAGGCCTGAAGAACCTTGCCGTCGTTCTGAGCCGCCTTCTTGTAGGCATTGGACACGTGCTCCTGCTCGTGGGCACGTACGGCAGTGGGTGCCTGTGTAGGGGAGATGTGTGCAGCCGACTTAAAGGAAACCATCTCATTGGAACCGTCTTGGTACTTACGGTTTTTGCAGGTCTGGCATTCTCTGGTGGGCTTTGTTTTCTCGCTTTTCTCCATTGCGGAAGTCTTGTCGTCCACCTTGGGTTTATCCCCTGAGATGGCAAGAGTTCCGGCCGCCGCTTCAGCTGAAGCATCAGGCTTTCCTAAAGCGGATGTGGGTATTAAACCGACATTTCCGCCGCCGTTAAGAGACATGGGGTCATTTCCAAAAGTTAACATTGCTGTCACCTCCTGTACTTATGCGGGTTGCTTCTCCTGTCTGGCAAAATAATGAATCCAATCAGCCTTGAAATAATAGATTAAGAATATTATAGCACTAACCGACCATGTAAGCGGATATGCCCAGAAAATCACATTTACCTTGGGTATAATCCTTACTATGATCGTGATGTATGTAATTCGAAGAAGGCACCAGCTTGAAAGCATAACCGCCATGGGAACGGTGGTTTTGCCGGCACCTCTAAGTATTCCTGCGAGGCAATGGTTAAGGGCTAAGAGACAGTAAAACAGGCTCTCTGTTCTTGCCTGGGTTGCTCCTACACTTAATACATCGGCTTCGGAGCTGAACATTCTTAGAAGAATGGGAGCCAGGCTAAATACCAGAACTCCTATTACTTCTGCACAGCCCACGCTTATTGCGGAGCCGATTCTTGCGCCCTTCTTTACTCTGTCGTAATTGCCCGCTCCAAGGTTCTGGCTGGTAAAGGTGGTAAGGGCCATGCACATGCATGTTATGGGGAGGAAGGCGAAACCTTCAAGTTTGAAGTAGCTTCCGCAGCCAGCCATTGCCACTGAGCCAAAGGCGTTAATGTTGGACTGAACCACCACGTTTCCGATGGCGATAACGCTGTTTTGGATTCCGGTGGGAAGTCCGATTTTAAGTTCCTTAGCCAAAATGTCTTTGTTGATTCTGATTTTCTTTAAGTAAATTCTGTGGGGACCATCCACTCTCAATAACTTGGTGAAGGCTAAGGTCATGCTTAAGAACTGAGCAATAATTGTTGCTGCTGCCGCTCCGCCGATTCCGAATCCCAGGAATTTAACAAATAAAACATCTAGAATCGTGTTTGTAACCGTACTGGCTATCAGATAATACAGGGGGCGCTTGCTGTCGCCTACAGCCTGGAACACACTGCAGCATGCAGAGTATCCTACGTTTCCGAGGCTTCCCATGAAAAAAATTTTGAAATAAAGGATGGAATTTGGCATTACATCATCGGGAGTGCCCATCCACCTTAAGAGTACCGGTGTGAAGAAATATCCCCATACAGTGAGGACAATGCCCATAATTGCGGCAAAAGCTAAAAGCGTGTGGGCCGCCGCTGAGACACCTTCCATGTCCTTCGCACCATACTTCTTACCTATAATGACTGATCCGCCCATAAAAAGGCCCATAATAAATCCAACCATCAGAAAAATTAAACTTCCGGTTGTGCTTACGGCGGCCAGTGCTTCCTTGCCCAAAACGTTGCCGACAACCACTGAATCCACAACATTATAGAGCTGTTGCAAAAGCTGCCCCATAAATAGAGGCAGCGCAAAAAATACAAGTTTTTTAGTTATAGAACCTTCTGTCATTACAAATCCTTTTCAAGTATAACAATCGCACCTTCTCCATGCTCGCGGTGCCCACGAATCATATCCTCTTTCGGATAGTCTATAATCCCGTTTCCGTTCCAGGGATCTGCTGTAACAAGCTTATCCCCATCATGGCCCACCAAAAGGAGGCAATGCTCATTGCTCATCCAGGTGTACTTCTCGCCGGAATCCTTTAGAATCCACGAGGGTCCCACACGGGTGGGAAGCATGTCTATTCCCGTCCAATAAAGCACAGGAATGTCCTTATCAATGTAATCCGATACAAGTACCTCCGTATCCTTTTCGGATACCTCTATGGCCTTATAAGGGAGTTTCTTTTCGGTAAAATAAACCGTCAAAGCTTTAATCATTACCTTCGGGAAGCACCCAAAGGAATTGGAGTCGTAGGGAGAACCCACGAAAAACTTATCGGGGTCAGGGCCATAGGTTACACCGTCTCTCTCCTCGAACCAGTCTTTCTCCAGATAATTATCGATAAAATCTCTTATATCTACATCTATGCCCAAAAACCTTAAATACATCATTGCGGAGATTGTCTCACAGCCTGTGGGATAATCCGGGCTCTGGTTTATGTAGGGCACTTTAATTTCTTTTCTCATCAGTTTATTACCACCACGTTATTGCTTTCGGACTGCTTCAATGATTTTCTTGTGGTGATGTCAAAGGTGCATCCCTTGAAAACCAAAACGGAATCATCGGTTATAAACACGAAGTCGCTGTTGCTTCCTCTGTCCTGGAATACACAGTTATTGAATGTAACCTGGCTTTCGCTTCTGCACTCTACCTGATAGTATCCCTCGTCAAATGTGAAGGTACAATCGTCGAAAACCACGTTCTCTGTAGAACAGAAATCCACAAGGCCGTAGGAGCAATCACGAATCTTGGACATTCTGCAGAGAATGTTCTCGCTGTCATAGGCCCCAATTCCGTAGGTTCCGCATCCGTACAAATCAACGATGGACAAGGTTATCTCATCGCACTCTTCAAAGTTTAATACATCGCCGGCGCAGGAACCCCTGTCCGGAGTATGGCCGGCAACCACGTTATACAAAGATATGTTTGTACAATGGTAAAAATCCATAACGTTCGCATATCTTGGCTCACATACAATCTCCGCCTGCTTTGAGACATCATCACACATAATGGTGAGGTTATCTATGTTCACAAGAAGGAGTTCGTTTCCGTCAAAGCGTTCTGAGGCTCCGATTGCAGGACCTGTGATGTTGTACTGCTCATCATAAGAAATCATATCCATGCCTTCTATGGCTTCGGATATGTTGTATGTGCCGGGTTTAAGATGGATGATTCTGTTGGGCTGGATGGCATCAACAAGTTCTCTTGCATTGGAGACATATACTTCCTCCTGCGGCGTTACCGCATTGCCTGTAAGATCCTTACCGGCAGTTACCACTGGTGCGCCTCCGGTTGATTCAGTCGAATATGTTGCGTTAGGATCATACTCCTCCTCCACCAGAACCGGTTCCTCATATACCTCAGCATAAGCCTCGGCATTATCGGACTCACCAAATACCAGCCTTTTAAGGCGGCTGTATATGGACCATGGTCCGGCGCAACCCGCAAGCATGGAAGTTATTAAAATAAGTGACATAAGTGTCAATATTTTTCTCTTCATTCTCTTACCTCAGGCTTTTAAAGCCAAACATTTCCGAAATGGATTTCTTGAAACCGGCATTGATTACGTCAAAGGTTGAACCCTCAATGTGGGGCTCAGGGAATCTCTCGTTCCATTTCTCCACAAGCTTCTCGGAAAGCAAATTACTGACATCTGTGTCAATTGCTTTGGCTGCAGGTACAAGATACAAAGCTATGATAACTCTTAAATCAATGTGGAAACCGTCGATTTTACGCTTCTTTAAAGTTGCTTCCTCCTCCTTGACCTTATCGTAGAGGGCATCTACGGAAGCTTCCACGTCGTCTGCTGTCAGTCCTTCAAGGGCT
>JAFZSQ010000079.1 GCA_017619295.1 Lachnospiraceae bacterium | reverse complement strand
TGTAAAAGCCTTTACAGCCTTCTCAGCATCCTTCTTGGATAATTCTGCCTTCTGTGCAATAGCTGCTACTAATTCAGTTTTGTTCATTTGTGAACTCCTCCTATTGAGTATACTTTATTGTATAGCCACGATCGTCAATTGCTGACGTCTATACATATATATACCTTTTTGGGGTGACTTTGTCAAGTAATTTTGCCCATTTTAAGCCATTTTTTCACATTTTTGGTACTTTAGTAGCGGTATTTTAATTATTTGATGATTCTATCAGCTCAGAGAAGGAATAACTGACATCTTTGTCGTCAGAATCGGCCTTTATGGTATATGTCCTATTCTCGTATCCGTTCTTTCTTAAAATGATTTCATGTTCACCTTCTGTTTTCTTAAATCCGAGAGGTGAAAGTCCCACATAGTAGCCGTCAACGTATACCTCAACCCCTATTGGCGAATCAATAATGATTCTGGGATAGGAAGCTGTACCGGGTACATAGTTTTGAGCAGTTGTGGACTTATCTGAGCCGCTGACCGTCCCTGTTGGAGTTGGTGTAGCTGTGGCTGTAGGTGTCGGTGTTACCGTAGGTGTTGCAGTGGGCGTAGGCGTAGCGGTGGGTGTAGGAGTTACATCCGAACCACTGACAGTTGCCGTGGGTGTAGGTGTAGGCGTAGCCTTATCTGAACCACTTACGGTGTTCTTATTATAGTCGGAACCGCTCACGGTGCCTTTCTTATTGACCTCTGTATCAGGATCAAGCTTAATGCTTATTCCTGCGGAATCCTCAGCTATTCTTATGTAGCTGGTGGTTGTTACATAGCCTTCGGCCTTGGCAAGAACCTGGTGAATACCGTATTCCAAAGTAACAGGCTTTGATACATCCGTTTCCTTGCCGTCTATAAATACCTTGGCATCGGAAGGTGTTACAGTAAATAGAACCGTTGCCACCTTCTCAAGACTCTCCGGCTTATACTCCGATAAATCGATTGTTACTTCCTTATTTCTCTCAACTGTAACTGTCTGGGTTAATTCAGCTCCCTTGTTGGTAAGGTAAACATCATAAGTTCCTTCGGGAACGGTAAGAAGCATTTCTTCCTCAATCTGCTTAATAACCTTACCGCACTCTATATATCCCCCAATCATCCTTTCTTCGCCGGTGAGTCTCAAATAACCGTGACCCCTCTCGACTTTGACGGTGGCTGCCGTCTTACCGATACCTCTGATTGTGAGAACATCCACAGGGTTGATTTCCATAAATGTTATCTCATCGGTATCTTCCAAAAGCTTCAGTGAATCGTCATATTTATATGTTTCGTTTCCGAGATCGATGATTCTTCTGTCCTCGTCGATGGAAACTCTGTTAACTTCCGTGTATTCCCATGCATCGGGAGAATACATCAAAGTGTTAAGCCTTTTGGAGCTTTTTAAGAAAGTGATATCCACGATGCTTCCGGGTTCCAAAAGTCCCGGTGTAAGGGCTGTCTTATATTTATCGTAGAAATAGGTCATGCTGTCGTAGTTTAAGGTGTAGTTTCTCTCTACATCAAGGTTGTAGAAAGTAACAGTTTTTTCCTCCTCATCTACTTCCATAAGCACGCAGGTATCTGCGGAATCATAACTTCCGGGGCGAAGTTCTATCATGCCCGCTTCGGTCTTCTTGTACGTATCGGGATTCTCTGAAGCGGAAACTGTCCTTCCACAGCCTGTGGAGAAAAGCATGGTCACTATTAAAATTGATGAAAACAGGTATTTAGCTCTCTTCATAATTCCTTCGCTCTCTCAAGCAGTAATTCCTTCTTGTTCAAATCGGGATTCTCAAGTACCTCATTAAGCAACGCATTGAGGGTTTCTCCGATTTGGGGCCCCTTAATATCGGGCTTTATGGCCATAATATCGCGGCCTGTAATATCAAGGGTCTTAAGGCTGACGCACTGACCCTCTCTAACTATCTTATCATAAATTCTATTCCAGGAATTAAGTTGTTCCTCTTTTTCTTCTCTTTGGTAGTCGCTCTGACCCAACATATCGGCCCGTCTTACCTCAAGAAACAGGGGGAACAAGTCCTCTCCGATTTTGTTAATCGCTCTTCGAACGATGGTCTCTGTGGGCTTAACATCAAGACCATAATCATGAAACTCAACCAGCTTGCTTACATCTCTTATGGTGTCATTATCGAAGCGAAGCCTCTTTAGAACCTCTCTTGCCTTCTCGGCCCCATGCTTCTGATGTCCCCAGAAATGGTCGATTCCCTTTTCGTCGGTGGTCTTTACATCAGGCTTACTCAGATCATGAAAAAGCATCGTAAGTCTCAGCACCTTGTCTGCCCTGATGTTTTTGAGGGTTTCTATGGTGTGCTCACCTACGCTGTAGCTGTGATGAGGATTATTCTGGTCGGAATCCATGGCTTTGTTAAACTCCGGAAGGATAATTTCCGTAATTCCAAGTTCGTAAGCCTTCTTAATGTAGTCAGGATGAGCCGAAACCAGAAGCTTAGTAAGCTCCACCTGGATTCTTTCTGCGCTGACTTTCTTTAGGTTTTCCGCATGACGTTTTATAGCGTCTGCTGTTTTTGCCTCAATTTCATAGCCAAGCTGGGCGGAGAATCGAACCGCTCTCATGACTCTTAAAGCGTCTTCCTCAAAGCGCTTGTCAGGTTCCCCAACGGCGCGGATTACCTTTCTTTCGATATCGCCCATTCCGTCAAAAAGGTCCACTAATCCTGCCTTATCATTGTAGGCCATGGCGTTGATGGTAAAGTCTCTGCGCTTCAAATCCTCCTCAAGGGAAGGAGTGAAGGTTACCTCCTTGGGATGCCTTCCATCCTCGTACTCGCCGTCAACGCGGTAAGTGGTAACCTCGAAGGTTTCTTTGTCCATCAAAATTGATACGGTGCCGTGCTGCAAGCCCGTATCGATAGTGGCATGAAAAAGCGACTTAACCTCCGCAGGTAATGCGGAGGTCGTAATATCCCAGTCGTCGGGGGTGCGATTAAGTATACTGTCTCGCACGCAATCGCCGACCACATATGCTTCATAGCCTGCCTCTTCCAAGGTTTCTATTATTCTTTTTACCTTTGGGGGCATGTTTAATATCATCAGTAACTCTCTGTCTCCGATTCTAAACCAGTCTTACTGTCTCTCTTGCAATGGCAAGTTCCTCGTTTGTAGGGATGCAAAGCACTTTTACCTTGGAATCGTCGGTGGAGATGATTCTTTCCTCACCTCTTACCTTATTCTTCACAGGGTCAATCTTTGTATCAAGGAATGACATGTACTCACCGATTGCTGCTCTTGTGTCTGCGTCATTCTCGCCGACACCTGCTGTAAATACAACTGCGTCTACGCCACCCATTGCTGCGGTGTAGGCTCCGATGTATTTTCCTACGTGATATGTGTATGTTTCAAGGGCTGTCTTAGCTGCCTTGTTTACTTCCTCTGCTGCCTTGGCAAGGTCTCTGAAGTCGGAGCTTACTCCGTCTGAAAGACCAAGAACACCGGACTTCTTGTTTAAGATGTTGTTAACCTCCTTGAATGTGAGGTTCTCCTTCTGGGCAATGTAATCTACGATTGCAGGATCGATATCACCGGAACGGGTTCCCATGATAAGACCTTCAAGGGGTGTCATACCCATGGATGTATCTACGGACTTGCCGTATTTAACAGCTGATACGGATGCACCGTTTCCAAGATGGCAAACGATGATTCTTAAATCTTCTCTCTTCTTTCCAAGAATCTCAGCCGCTCTCTTACTTACGAAGTCGTGGCTGGTTCCGTGGAAGCCGTATCTTCTGATCTTATACTCTTTGTAATACTTAAGGGGCAAACCATAAAGATAAGCCTTCTCAGGCATTGTCTGATGGAATGCTGTATCAAATACTGCAACCATGGGAACGTTAGGCATAATCTTCTGACAAGCTCTGATTCCGATAAGGTTTGCAGGGTTGTGAAGAGGTGCAAGGTCGTTACACTCTTCGATGGCTTTAATTACTTCGTCGTTAATTACTACGCTTGATGCGAACTTCTCGCCGCCGTGAACGATTCTGTGTCCGATGGCGTCGATTTCGGATAAGGACTTAACAGCGCCTACCTCAGGATCTGTAAGCTTCTCAACAACCAGTCTTACTGCCTCTGTGTGATCGGGCATGGGTGATGTCCAGGTCTGCTTGTCAGCCCCTGCTTTATTATGTGTAATGCAGCTTCCTTCTATTCCGATTCTCTCGCAAAGTCCCTTCGCAAGAACAGCTTCTGTGTCGGAATCGATAAGCTGATACTTTAATGATGAACTTCCGCAATTGATAACTAATACTTTCACTTTCCTACCTCCATAGTTCAAAGACGATTTCTTTTATTATTCTACACTTTTTGAGGATATTCCGCCACCAAAAATCGAGCGGTAAATCCCGCTCGATTTTAGTTTTGCCTTATGTTGATTATTTTTCTTCCAGTTTTTTCTTCAACTCCCGGATAATAGCATCTTTTTGGGCTAATTCATTATCTTTCATGGCAAGTTCTTTCTTAGCATTCTCCAGGTCTCTGGCTATTGCCTTCTCATATGCTATTTCATCTTCTCTTTTGAGCATTCTGTTTATCATAGCTTTATCCTGGTTAATCATGTATACGGAACGTGCTGCTGAATCGAGATATTTATCGTCTTTTGTAATCATTTGCAACTCCTCCCATGTTTTAGCCTTAAAAACTTCCGCCCACTTATCTATACCAAACTTTCTATCCTCTTCTGTTGCCATATCTATGTGGTTCAATTCTATCACGGAAAGCCCAAATTTACTACTATATTCATATCCGTCTTTGATATTCATCAACCTATATGTTCCATAAAACTCCGGATGATCTTTAAATAAAGTAAAGTCTAAAAAACCGAGGGGTATGATGATTGTTTATAAAAATTTTAGATTTATGCGTAATACTTTGCTTGAGCAGCGAACATCCTTGAATAGATACCGTCTTTCTTGTGTACCAGCTCCGCATGAGTTCCGTATTCCTTAATGGTTTTATCGGCGAATACGGCAATCTTGTCGCAGAATTGACAGGATGAAAGTCTGTGAGAAATATAGATAGCGCTCTTTCCTCCAACCAATTCATTAAACTTCCTGTAAACCTCATACTCAGCTATGGGATCCAATGCAGCCGTAGGCTCATCAAGGATAACTACCGGCGCATCTCTATATAAAGCTCTTGCAATGGCAAGCTTCTGCAGTTCTCCTCCGGATGGTTCGAAGCCTTCTTTATCGAGCTGCTTATCCATCATCGTATCAGCGCCTTTGGGTAACTTATCTACAAGAGACTTAAGGTCACTCATCTTGATGATCTTGTCTAAATCTTTATTCGGATTCTCCCAGTCTCCATTTACGATATTTCCGCGAATCGTCTGTGAGAACATTTTGAAATCCTGGAATACTACTTCCAGCTCTTTCATATAATCCTCATGTTTGTATTCTCTGATGTCTGTTCCATTAAGAAGAATTCTGCCTTCTGTTACATCATAGAATCGGCACAAAAGCTTAATAAATGTCGTTTTACCGGCACCATTTAATCCTACAATTGAAAGGTGTTCGCCGGGATGAATCTTTATATTGATATCCTTAAGTACATAGTTCTCGGTCCCGGGGTATTTAAATGACACATTCTTAAACTCAATCTCGGGTATGGTGTCATTCTTTAATTCTTTAGAGCCCAAGTGGCTTACTTCTTCCATGGAAAGGTATTCTGCGGCTTCGCCTAAGAAGCTAAGTTCTTTTCCAAGCTCCTGAATCTTCGTAATGATATCCTGCAAGCTGTCTTTCAGAGTATTGGCTGAACCTGCCAAAAGCGAGAAATCACCTATTGTAATCATTCCTGTCAGAAGCTTATATGCCAGGTATCCATAAATAGCCAGGTTCTTAAGGAAATTTACGAAGCTTCCCACACAGTTCCAGTTGGCAGTTATATTTCCTACTCGTCTAAATACCTTTGAAAAGCTTGTGGTGGCTTCACTAACTTCCGTAGCAAGCATTTCCGATGCATCATAAAGTCGAACACTCTTAGCTATTCCATTCTTCCTAAGCACCTGGAAAACATATTCCATGGCTCGGTCCATCTTGGGATATTCTTCGACTTCGATTTTCTTAACTCTGTTTGTCTGCCACACGGTAATGGCACTTCCGATAACTGCCAAAATGGCTACCAGAAGAAGTATTGGTGCATTGATTGCTACAATAGTCACAACACCGGCCACCGTGATTATTCCGGAGAAAATAGGTGAGATGTTATTCATCAAACCTTCTATTCCTCCTGCATAAATGAAGAAAGCACCTCTTGCTTTTCTGGCCTTTTCTATCATTTCTGGATCTTCAGCATAGCTGTAGGGAACCAATGCTGCTTTTTGTGATAAGCGGACATTATAATAGTCTGAGAGGTACATAGATATCTTTGCTATGTTTCTCTCCAAAACAATCATCAATCCCTTAAACAGGAAATTGAAAACAACCAGCAATGTTCCCAGCAGTGCGAGCTTCTTTATTCCCACATTTTCCGTAAAAGCTTCCAGCAAGTATTTGGTTAGATACAGGTTCACAAAAGGAAACAGACCCGTTATCAATGTTTGTAAGATAAAAAGCACAGGGTAAAGCGGTTTCTCTTTTGATGCGTCCTTCATAAAGAAGAGAAATGTTTTAATTTTGGAATTACTCATTTTCAACACCCTCCTCTTCTTTATGTTCTTTATAATATTGGGCCTGAACCTCAAAGATTTCGGAGTATTTACCCTTCTTTTCCAAAAGTTCCTCATGGGTTCCGTACTCAATCAGGCTTCCGTTATCAAACATGGCAACCTTATCACAGAATCTTGTAGAAGAGAGTCTGTGTGAAATATAGACCGTTGTTCTTCCTGCTGCCATCTTGTTAAAGTTCAAATATGATTTTTCCTCAGCAAGGGCATCCAAGGCAGCTGTGGGCTCATCAAGTATAATCACGGGAGCATTTTTATAAAGCGCTCTGGCAAGCATCAGTTTCGCTTTCTGTCCTCCGGACAAGTCTATTCCGTCGCTGCTGAGATATTTATAAAGTGGCGTATTAATGCCGTCAGGCAACTCATCAAGCTTATCCCCAAGATCGGCCTCTCTGATTTTATCTTCTGCCTTCTTATAATCAGTCTTTTCTTTTGTTTTCAAAGATACATTCTGAGCCAGTGAATAAGCATAAGTTTCCTCATCCTGGAAAACAGGAGCAATTAACTTGCGATACTCATCGATATCATATTCTTTTATGTCTTTTCCATTGAGAAGGATTCTTCCTTCTGTCGGCTCATATAATCTGCAAAGAAGTTTTACAAATGTACTCTTTCCCGCACCATTAAGTCCGACTATCGCCAGTTTCTCTCCGGGATTCATTGTGATATTCAGATTCCTAAGGGCATATCTGTCCGCACCTGAATACATATATGAGACATTTTCAAACTTGATTTCATATTTCGCATTTACATCCCATTCCTTAAGCTGACCCACTTTATGCATGGTTTCCAGATAGTTTTTGTAATCATACTCAAGTGTATGTTTCGGTTCAGCCTCATCATAAGGATTAGAGATATCATCTGCCATAAATTCTCTGTATACTTTGATTTCAGCGTTGCAGCGAATGAAACCGGCTACCTTTTCGGAAAGAATTGAAAGAGATGAAATTGCACTGTGAATACTTCCCAGATATAGTGTGAAATCGCCGATGGTAATTCTATGGATATAAACCAGGTAAATAAGCCATCCGTAAGTTAACACCTCTTCAACAAGCTCCATTACGTTTCCTACCAAAAGAAATTTCATCCATTTGTTTTGGAATTCACAGTTCTTGTTAAAGACGTGTTTTCTGAGCACCCCAAGTCTTTCGAGCATAGGAGATTGCAGCCTGTACAGACGGATATCTTTTCCGTAGCCATAATTGGATAACTGCTGAATTATAATCTCATACTCATTACGTTCTTTTGCCGTTCCTTCCCATAACAGAGTTTTCTCGTACTCTGTCACCTCCCTATCAAGACGGATTTTTACCACAAACACAGCAATAATAATGATTGAAATAATGGGATTTAAAAAGGCCACAAGAACAATACCGATAACGGATTTAAAGATATCGGCAAGACCTCTGTTGACATAGTAATATAACCCGGGAATTCCCTGTACGTCATTTCTGACCGCTACACGAGATCTGGCTACCAGGTATTCTGTCTCAGGTTTCTCTATTTCTGCGTAAGGAATTGTCCAGACTTTCAGAAGCCAAATAAGCATCAGGCTATATCTGGTGTCAGTTTGACGCCAAGCCGAAGCTTTCTGGCTCTTTGTAGAAATAACTAAAAGAATCAGTTCAACTGTAGAAAAAATGACAATCCACATAAGAACCCTGTTTACTTCTGCTGCCGGGTTCTCGGATTTCTCAACCACATCAATAATCCACTTTACAGCGTATAGCCAAATGTACAAAGATGCACACTGACCTGCTGCCGTCAGGATTCCAAATACCGGGGTAATCGGATGCCACTTCTTAAAACAGGCGAAACTGTAGCATAGATTATCCCAAAGGGTATATTTCTTCTTTTCCCCCTCCATTTTTACACTCTCCCTCTTACAAATTTTATAAAATATATTCTACACTATTATTCCACTGTTTTTACACTATTTTTTACGGAACCTTATATGAATCCGCATCAATAATAAGGCAAATCATCTTGATGGAATCTCCGTAGTAGCCGCCCCTGGGGCGCTTTACTACCTTCTTACGAAGTTTTGTTTCCCACTCCTCTGTGGTTCCTATGTCTGCGATTACAAGGAAGGGAGCTGTGAAGCACAGCTCCTCCTCTGAGCTTTTCTTCTCTCCATCGATGGTATAACCCGCAACTATAGCGTTGGGGTTTCCAAGGCATAAATCCATCATTGTGGAGTTAAGAGTATCAATAAAGTGCTTAGAATGCTCATTTCCGGTTAACTTGTAATCGAGTCCTATTCTCCAGGGTGTTCTGCAACTGTTATATGCATACTGACCGTCTGTTGAATCCTCAAGGAAAAACGGGCCTGCTGCCACATACTTACCATTCTCATCAAGTACCATGAAATCAGGTAAAATTCCCGTACCGTACTCGTCGATGAACTGCTCTATCACCTCATAAGTGGAGTCGTAAACCTTCATCCACCTTTCATCGCCTGTTGCAATGTAGAAGGCAGGCATATGAGTCATAATAAAATCAGAGGGTCTGGTTGCTGCATAATATTTACTTCCGGGTTCTGCATCATAAGACCAGTCTCCAAGATTAGTCATCCAAGTATCATGATTGACATCATATTCCATGATGTCATTTATCATATTTACGGCAAGTTCTTTGTAATCAAACTCTCCGTCACTTCCCCAAATCTTGTCAGCAAGAAGAAGCGCATAGGCAATATCCATATCTCCATCTGTAGCTGAATCGCCTTCACCGTCTTCCATCTCTCCGTCATCTGCGCCATCTATCAATGCGCTTCCGTTATCTGCCTGCATCCAGCTCATAAGGTTTGGACCTATTGAGCTTCTGTGAGCATTATAGTATCTGACCATTCCGTCAAAGAGTTCGTGGGCCTCAGGATCGTAATCGGACATGTTTGCAAGAATAAGCATTCCATAGCCATGTGCCTCAGACACAGTTACAGGAACGGAAAACTGTGTGCCTTTGTATTCTTCTCTTGAGTACCTTACGTAATACTGATCCTCGTCTGTAACATACTCATCTTTAAAGATATAACCGGTCTTCCAGAGTTCATAGAAGTCCAGCATATTCTGATGAATCTGTTCTTCCTTCGATAGCTCAACAGGTACTTCATCCGTTGGTTCAGGTGTAGGCGCTTCCAATACCTCTTTGGCCGATTCTACAGGCGCTTCAACATTTCCTGTTTCGCCTCCGCATCCTGTTATCAAATTCCCTAAAACGCAAATAGCAATTATTAATGCCGTAATTCTTTTTTGCATGATAACCCCCTTTTACACTTATCCTAAGGTTATCATCGGAATATGGCTTTAACAATTGCTATTCTTGGCTTATTTTGTCTTATGATGTTATAAAATACTTCCTTTATCTACTGATTCATTAATCGGACAATGCTTCTTTTGTTTAATATAACCACTGTAAAGGCTATCATGATGAATATTGAAATTGTCACTGAAATAATCGATGGATAGATTGGAACCGTTTTCATTCCTAATTCAAAAACTATATCTTTAAACAGCATAGGTATATAGAGTATTGAAATGGGAATAGCTATCGCTGTGCCTATTATAGCCGGAGCCAAAATGGACGCTCTTACATTTGAACATATGTCTCTTTTTGTAGCCCCATAATACGAGTACGTTACTAATTCTTTTCTTCTGCTTATTATCATAACAGTTAATAATACCCGAATTATTGCCATAAATGTCAGAATCAGCGCCATTACCATAATAGCAACGGGAACAATAATACTATTTATAATGCTTTTAAGGCTTCTACGCATTGGTATAAATCGATAATCCTCAAATGCCGATAAATCCGCTATAACTGCTGATAATTCCGAGTTATTCTTTAGCACTATCGAATAGTATCCATCCGCCTTGTTATCAAAGTATTTAACAATATCATCTACAATATATCTAACTGAATTTGCGCTGTCCTTATATGATGCGTATATTCCACAAACAATGTAAGTACTAGAATTATTTCCATGTGCGATTTCAATCTTTTCACCTAAGGAGACATTATTGTTTCTTGCAAATCTTGTTCCTATCGCTATCTCTTCCAAATTCTCCGGGTTGCGACCCTCAACAATCGTTTCCTCCATATCGCTTAATATTTCATTTTCATAAATATCTGCTAAAACATTTCCGGATAAACCCTCTGTTTTGTAATATACAGAATCTGTTAATGCCGCATAGAAATAGTCAACTCTATCATCCTTCTCCAAATAGTCTAATAACCCTGATTGCTTCTCACTTGTGTTGTTCACTCTCGACACATATATGTCCATATCTGCAATTCCCCATTCCACAAGATGGTTATTTCTTTCCAAAATGCCTAAACATACATGTGCTGTGAAAACAATCATGCTCCCCAAAAATATGGTAGAAACTGTAACTGCCAGTGTTTGGGCAATGTGCTTCTTAGCATATGACATCCCAATGGAAACCATTTCCGGTGCTCTGAATAAACCGCCAAAAATACCGCGACGAATGCTTAGTCTTGTTTTCTTTTCCTCTATCCTGACGGTATAATTTGTGTCTTCAAGTCTTACGTATACAAGAATCAACGTTAAAATGAAAAGTATGGCAAGAACAATTCCCATTGAGAGAAAAGCCCACCAAAACAAACCATATATAGACAGTCTTACGTGACCAAATGCAGAAAACATCTTACCAAGCCAGAACATTAATATAATCATTCCTGTCAAAACTCCAACTATCGCACCCAATATAGCAGGGAGTAATGTTTTGGCAGAATATAATTGCACCACCCTCGTTCTATTCATTCCAATTATTCGATATATACTAATACTCTCGCAATCAGCAGCTAATATCATATTTATTATCAGAGCACAAAGAAAGAAAATAAAAATAATAACAACCTTTGATGCTGAATTAAAATACTGACTCACTACCCTATACTGCAATAAGTAATGCTGTTTAATCTCCTTAAAAGATGTAACGTTTCCCCTCAATGAAATGCCATAGCTTGATAAATACTCCGTTTCCAACTCTTCGGCAATCTGGTCAGAATCACCGTATAGATAATAAACCGACTCGTTGTTAATCCCAAATGCAGCCAGCTTCCTATAAATGTTTTCATTAACATAAATAACGGTATTCATCGTATCTGGCGCAGAATTGATTGGATCCATTACAACTTTTTCTATGGTATAAATATCATTATCACAATTAAACTCAACACTCTTTCCAACACTACTCCCTGATACAGTATTATTAATAAATACCGTTGCATCAGTCGGTATCTGAGATTTTCCAGTAACAACATAGGCAAATGAGTAATCTCTGCCATTAATGCTGATTCCCTTTGTAACATGTCTTTGGAAAGATTCATAAGTAATATTATTTTTCGTACTCAGCAATTCCGCTAAGTTTTTTTCACTTTCCTCGTCATCTGTCGCAATCGCACAAAGTGGTCCGTGTATTTTTTTATAGTAGTTCTCAAACGTTTTTTCTAACGAAAAACGAAGTACAAAAAGGGACAAGATAATTAACGATACAATTGCTGAGCAAATTGCTATCGTTATATATCCCGCCCTATTTTTTTTGATACCAACCTCTATTATTCTCATTTTTTCAGACCCAAATAATTAATCTATTCCCTTTTAATACATCATTTCATTTATCTCTTTTAATCGTACTTTCACTTCTTCTGAATTATTGCAGCCCGCCTTATATGAAAACTCTTTCTTCAAATGTCCTGAATCAAGTATCCACACCTTGTTGCTTATTACTGCAGCAGCATTGGAGTCATGTGTTACCATTACTATCGTTTTCCCTGATTTATTGAGTTTTACAAGTAGACTATATATCCATCTTCCCGTTTTAACATCTAGATTGCCCGTTGGCTCATCCAGGAAAATAATATCCGGCTGATTAATTAGAGCTCTGGCAAAAGCAATCCGCTGCTTCTGTCCTGCCGATAATTGATCGGGATATTTGTCTTTTTGATCAATCATATGCAAACTACTGAGAAGACTTAGGGCCTCTTTATCTACATCGTCTTTTTTTCTGTATAAGTATCCCGGTAGCGCTATATTATCAAATACCGAGAGTTCCTCAACAAGCTTACTATCCTGAAAAACTATCCCCATCTCTGTACCATGTACTTTTGATAGTTCTTTGTCTTTCATTTTCGTAATGCTTCTTCCATTCATCAGAACATCTCCGGTATCCGGATATTTAATCCCCGCCAGCAAGAAAAGGAGTGTACTCTTCCCTGCTCCGGACTTACCAACTATACTTACAAAATCACCCTTCTCTACATTGACGCAGATATCATTCAGCGCCATGCATGCGTTGTCTTTGCTAACATACTTTTTAGAAATATTATTTGCTGTTAAAACAGCCATCTCCGTTTCCCTCCATCTAACTAAAAAAAAGAATGTAATACTTATTCATTACATTCTTTTTCTACTGCATCTAACCCTTATAATTACGGTTTTAGTGTACAACACGTTGTGTATTTATGCAACTTGTTGTCGTTTAAATGCTTAAAATATTCTATTACAGTTTAATAGGCATCTTTCCTGTAGGTGTTACCTTGCCCGTTACGAAAGGAACAAGGGCTGCCAGTGTTTCATTGGAATAATCCCAGGCTGCGATTCCTGCCACGTGGGAAGGAAGATCCTTTAAGTCATAGGGATTGCGTAAGGCTATGAGAATCATTGGAATATTCATATCGCTCATGGTCTTAACCAGCTTCATCTGGCCGTCGTAGAGATGTCCGTTGTAGGTGTTAACCACAATGCTGGTGTGGCCCTTCACGTAATCCACAACCTTTGCGATCTCCTCATCGGTGGGGTCCTTGGTGGTTACGTAGGAATCTCCGCCAACTCTTCCTGCCATAAAGCCTGCAGAGGTGGTGTCGTTAATTTCAACGTTTGAAACCATTCCGGAACGATAATCCGCACAGCCTACGAATACAGGCTTGTCTCCAAGAGGGGGGATCTTTCCGGATACAAGGGTAATGGTCTTGTTTCTTATATCTTCCGAAGCGTCAAAAGCTTCCTTTGTTCCCGCTTCACCTTTAGGGTCCAGGCAGTACTGCTTCTTATACACAAGGATTTTGTCAACGGACTCGTCCATTTCGTTCATGGAAATTCTGCCGTCTTCAACTGCTTTTTCGACTTCCTTGATTGCTTCCACAGCCTTTGAAACAGTATGGCTAATCATAACCATATCTACACCTGCTGCCATGGCAGCTGCAACACCCTTGGCGGTTCCATAGTATTCTGCAATTGCGCCCATCTCCATGCAATCGCTGGTAATGAGGCCCTTGAATCCCAGTTCCTGCTTAAGGAGGCCTGTAATTATACGGCGGGACATGGTTGCGGGAACTTTCTCTTTTTCAATCTGAGGAAAAAGAATGTGGGTGGTCATAATGGAAGGGATGCAGGCTTCAATCAAAGCCTTGAAGGGCACCAGCTCCATCTCGTAAAGCTCATCCAGTGACTTGTCAATCATGGGAAGGCTTACGTGGGAATCGTTGGCTGTATCACCGTGGCCGGGGAAATGCTTGGCTGTAGCGATAATGCCTGTATTGTTAAATCCCTTAAGGGTTGCAAGGCAGTACCTCGAAACCTGCTCGGGAGTATCGCCGTAGCTTCTTGCTCCGATTATGGGGTTTAAGGGATTATTGTTAACGTCTGCAACGGGAGCGTAATCTATCTGTATTCCAAGGGCGCGAAGTTCACGGCCTGTTATCTCTGCGGCCTTTTCGGCATAGCCGGGATCGCCTGTTGATGCAATGGCCATGGCTCCGGGTACGTTAACGCAGTCGGAAGGAAGTCTTGTGATGACGCCACCCTCCTGGTCGATACCGATTAATGCGGGATGGCCCGTCTCAGCCTTTACCAAGGTCTGGATGTCGGCACAAAGCTTCTTAAGCTGCTTCTTGTCTACGATATTGTGCTTGAAAAGAATAACGTTTGAAACCTTGTATTCTTTTACCAGATTAATGAACTCTTCGTTCATTTCAGGTCCGGGGAAACCTGACATAATTCTCTGCCCGATTTTTTCTTTTAAATTCATGTGTCAAACCTTTACTAAATTGAAATCTTGCCCATAACAACAGGGTGCTTTGCGCCGGTTACGCTTGTGACGTTGTTTGCCATTCCGTAAGCGGCTTCATGTGCCAATATGGCAAAAGCCACAGCTTCCTTCGCATCGGAACTAAAGCCCATGTCTTCGCAGGTGCATACATTACAGCCGGGAAGGAGCTCTTTAATGTTTTTCATAAGTATCCTGTTGTGGCTTCCGCCTCCGCCCACAATCAGTCTCGTGGGTTTTACAGGTGCAAATTTCTCTATACCAATCTTGATGGTTTCTGCGGTAAATCTTGTGGCGGTGGCCACATTATCATAGTCTGTCATCCCCAAGGGCTCCGCAAAACTAAGGATCCTATCCACATATTCGGGGCCATATTGTTCTCTTCCCGTGGTTTTGGGGAGGGGTTTAGAAAGGTAAGAATCGGAGAGCATGTAGTTAAGAAGCTTCTCGTTTACTCTTCCTCTTGCAGCAAATTCTCCGCCCTCATCATACTGCTGTTTTCCTCTGGTGGCATGAATTATAAGCGCATCCATAACCATATTTCCGGGCCCTGTGTCAAAAGCAGTTACTTCTCCTAACTTGCATGCCGGGGGAAGAATCGTTATGTTTCCGATTCCGCCTATATTTTGAAGTGCTACGCACTCTGTTTCGCTTCTGTAAAGAAGAAACTCAGTGTAGGGAACAAGGGGTGCGCCCTGTCCGCCTGCTGCCATATCTCTTACTCTGAAATCGCCTATGACGGGACAACCCATGGCTTCGGCTATCAGAGCATCTTCCCCTAGCTGATAAGTAGAGATAATGGTTTTGCCAAGATAGTCTGTGGGCTTAGGGATATGCCAGATAGTCTGGCCGTGGTTTCCCACAAGGTCAATTTCAGACGCAGAAACGCCTGCGTGTTCGCATAGGGCACGGCAGGCATCGGAATACAGGATTCCAAGCAGAGCCTTGAGCTTACACAGTTCTTCTGCGTTGCACTCTTTGCCGCTTGCAATCCAAAGTATTTTATTTCTTACCTCCTCGGGAAAGGGGGTAAACAAAAAATCTTTCTGAACTATTTTTGTGTCGGTTCCAAATCCTTCGATCTCGCAAAGAGCCGCGTCGATTCCGTCGGCACTGGTTCCCGACATAAGACCTATTACAAGGTGTTTGTCTTTCTTGTAGAAGTTTTCCAAGGGAAGCATAGGCGAATCCTTATTTCTTATCTACTGCCTTTGAGATTCTCTCATCGTTTTTCTTAAGCAAATCCTTAGCTGTTTCGGAGTCAACACCGCAAAGAATCATTACGATTGCCACTTTGGGTCTGTATCCGCACTTGTCAAGATATGCTTCTGCTTCTTCTATTGTAACACCCGTGGCATCAGATACAATCTTTTTGCATCTGTGGATGAGCTTTTCGTTTGAAGGCTTAACGTCAACCATGAGGTTTCCGTACACTTTACCAAGCTTAATCATGGAGCCTGTGGTCAGCATGTTTAAAACAAGCTTCTGGGCGGTTCCGCTCTTAAGTCTGGTGGAGCCTGTGATTACTTCGGGTCCGGGAGTGGGAGCAATTGATACATCCGCAAGGTTTGCGATGTCGGATCCGGGACAGCATGTAACTGACAAAACCGGTGCTCCAACGGACTTGGCATACTTCATGCAGCCGATTACATAGGGAGTTCTTCCGCTTGCTGCGATGCCAACGAGTACGTCCTTACTTGTGAAGTTTAATTCCTTAAGATCATTCTCTCCAAGCTCAGGGCTGTCCTCAGCTCCTTCCACTGCCTTAAAGATTGCGGGATAACCGCCTGCAATAAGGCCCACAACCTGCTCGGGCTCTGTTGAGAATGTAGGGGGACACTCAACCGCATCTAAAATTCCAAGTCTTCCGGATGTTCCGGCTCCGCAATAGATGAGCCTTCCGCCGTTTTTGAAATGCTCGGATATGATATCTACAGCTTTGGCAATCTGGGGGATTTCCTTTTCCACTGCTTCGGCAACTTTCTTGTCTTCGCTGTTTATGAGCTTAAGCATATCAGCTGTTTCCAAAGCGTCTATATTTCTTGTATTTGCGTTTCTTTCTTCTGTTTTAATGTCTTCCCAATTCATGAGGATTACGCTCCTAATTAATTTATTAACCCTTAACTGCCCCGATTGTTACACCCTCAAGGAAATACTTCTGTAATGCAAAGAATAGAATAAACATAGGTATTGCGGAGACACAGGCACCCGCCATCATGGGCGAAAGCAGTGTTCCGTTGGCAAACTTAAATGTCTTTAAGCCTACCTGAATTGTGTACATGGCCTCCTGGGATGTTACGAGGAATGGCCAGAAGAATGTGTTCCATGTGCCTACGAAGGTGTTGATTGCCATTACCGCAAGAACTGTCTTCGAAAGGGGAAGGATAATGCTGTTGAAAATCCTTATCTGGGAAGCGCCCTCAACTTTTGCACTCTCAATAAGAGCTGTGGGAATGCTTGAGAAGAACTGCTTCGACAGGAAAATGTTATAACTGGTTACACATCCGGGAAGGATAAGTGCCAGGTACGAGTTGGTCATCTTAAACTTGTTAACAAACAGGATGTAAAGAGGAACCTGGGTTACCTGGTAAGGTATCATCATGGCTACCAGAATCATGAAGAACAGGAAGTTTCTGCCCTTGAAATTGATTTTGGAAAAAGCGTAGCCCGCCATACTTGCGAATACAACGTTACTAACCACCGTGGCAAGAGCAACAACGAAACTGTTGAAAAGCCACTTCCAAGAATAATCACTGAAATCGAAGAATGCTTTGTAGGAATCCAGCGTCCAGGTGGTGGGGAAAATGTGGTAGGAGCTTGACGCCGTCTCAAGGTTTGGTCCAAATGACCAGGCCAACATGTATACCAACGGGAAAAGCACAACTATCGCACAAAACAACAAAACAAGGCCGATGAGCAGGTTTCTTATTTTGTAAACGTAGGGTCTGTCCAGATGCTGGGAATAAAGTCCGCTTGCCATATTCTCTCCTCCTTCCTAGTACTCTACGTCGTCGCCGGCGACTTTGAACTGGATGGCGGTGAGTCCCGCAATAACTACCGCCAGTAGAATTGCCTGGGCACATGCCAATCCGTATTTGCCGTTCTTGAACGCGTTATTGAATATCAACAGACCAATCATGGTCGTATTATTATCAGGCCCACCACCGGTCATCATGTAGGCGTTCATGAAGACCTGGAATGAATTGATTATTCCGGTAATAAGGAGAAAAAGAGTAGTGGGCTTACACAATGGAAATACTATGTATCTTACTTTCTGCATGAAGGTAGCCCCGTCTATCTCCGCTGCTTCAAAGTAAGTGTTGTCAATTCCTAAAAGCGCAGCAATATAAATGATTATGCTGCTTCCGTGTCCGCTTAAAAGCGCCATAATAATCAGAGATAACATGGCGGTTTTACTTGATGCCAGCCAGTTCTGTGTAGGGATATGGAAAAGTGTCAGAACCTGGTTAAAAAGGCCTGAAGGTGATGAATCGTAAATCCAGAGCCATACAACGCTCATTGCAACGCCAGAAGCAACTGCGGGAATGTAGTACATTGACTTAAAAAGAGATTGTGTCTTCTTTTTAAAAGGCATAATCATTACCGCAACAACGAAAGCGATGAAAAGTGAGCAGGGCACGGTAACTACCGTGTAAATAGCTGTGTTCTTAAGGGATTTCCAAAACAAATCCTTCTTGAATGTATCAAGGTAATTCTTGAATCCCACCCATTCGGAACCGAAGGGCTTGTAGTTTTCAAAGCTGGTGGTTACAGCCGAAACCACGGGATAGATTGTGAAAAATGCAAAAACTATAATGGCCACACCTATGAAAAGGTATCCGTTCAGGTCATCTACGGTGAACCTGAAAGGCTTCTTTGGTATGGACTTTTTAGCCGTCTTAGCTGCCATGTATACTCTCCTTTATGTGATGTTAACCCTTATAACCCTTACCGCAAGACTCCTGTTTTAGTTATGCAGAAGTATTTCGGTAAAGATTAAATGGTCAAAGTATGCGATACGGGCCTGTCGTTTAGGGCAGGCCCATATCAGCTATGTTAATTTACTTTACTTTTACTTGATAAAACCGGTCTCACAGTTGTCTTCGCCGAGAAGGTCGAAAGCTTCTGATTTTACCGCCTCAAACATATCTTCAGCGGTGGTCTCACCTGCGATGAGAGCCTGGAACTTGGGAACGATAACCTCGTCCATGATTGTCTTGGCATTAGCTGCCTGCTCTGCTGTAATGCCTGTAGGAGGTGCCTGAACAAGTGAGATACATCTCTCTGTTGCTGCTGCATTTCCTTCAGTCTGGTCAAGAGTTGCACCTGCCTGTGCCTCACGTCCGCTCTTACATACGCAGCTTAAGTATAACTGATTGTCTGTAGCTGCTACTCTGTCGCCTGAGCAGATGTAATCAAGGAATGCGCAAACGTTCTTAAGGTGCTCGTCTGTGCTGTTGGAGTTCTTAAGAGCGATCATGCCGTCAACTGAACCGAAGCAAGACTCCTTAACGTTCTCCATTGTGGGAACGGGAAGGAATACGTACTGAACTTCTACAGAACCTTCTGCAGCTGTTCCGTCTGCGATACCTGCGTTGTTCTTGTTAACTGAACCCTCGAAAAGGGGCATTGCCTTACCTGTGATCATTGTCTGGCCACACTCAAGCATTACAAGTCTCTGTCCTGCCTCTACTGCGTAGTTGGGCATGTAACCTGATTTGGTCATTTCCTCAACTGCCTTTAAGAGGTTGAGCATGTTCTCGGATGTGTATGCGTACTTAAGATCCTTTGTGAAGTTTGAGGTGATACCTGCGCCAACACCGAAGATGCTTACGAAGTCAGCTGTTGTTACGCCTGAGTTAGCAAATACGAAACCGAAGCAATCCTTTGTGGTACCTTTCTCGATGTACTTCATGAAGTCTTCGTACTTCCAGCCGTTCTTCTGAACTGCCTCAACGTCGATACCTGCAGCTTCCATTAACTCTTTGTTTCCGCCGAGAGCCTGGATTGTAAGGTAAAGGGGAAGGCCGTATACTGTGTTGTCAAGTGTCATGTAATCGAGAGCGTTCTGATCGTAATCGGAAAGATCCATGTAGTCAGCGATGTTAACTGCAACACCCATGTCTACGTAGGTACCGATTGCGCTGTAGGAAACCTCTGCGATATCGGGAGCCTCACCGGCCTGAGCCATGGTGGAGAGCTTCTCTGTGTGCTCATCCCATGATGTAGGGATAACTTCTACTGTGATGTTAGGATAATCTTTGTTGAAATCTGCAATCCATGTAGCAAGCATGTCTGCATAGTCAGCTGTTACAGGGGGAACCATAATTGTGATGGTATCCGGTGCAGCTTCAGCTGCGGGTTCTTCTGTAGCAGCGGGTGCTTCAGCTTCTGTGGTAGCAGGAGTTGCTTCTTCGGTCTTGGTCTCAGCTGCGGGAGCTTGGTTTCCGCAGGATACAAGTCCGAGGGTCATTACTGCTGTCAGTACAAGAGCAAGTACTTTGTTCTTTCTCATAGTAATATCCTCCTTTTAAGTGGGTTGCTGTAACTTTGTTTCAGCAACTTAAATATATCATGGCAGAAAGTTATTTGTCAATTATTCTATTCGCGATGTGTAATAAAATTTCAGAATGTGACAACTTGCCATTGTTTAGTGGGGAATTTCTAAGAATTTCTTGTTGAATTTGACGGAATACCCTAGAAAATGGGATTTTTATAAAAAAAAGTGTTGCAAAGTGCGAATCTATATAATATAATCATATTTGCGTTCAGAAAAAGCGCGCCTTTAGCTCAGTTGGTAGAGCAGTAGACTCTTAATCTATTTGTCCAGGGTTCGAGTCCCTGAAGGCGCATTCCAAGGCATCGGTTTTGGGGTTTATCCCCGGGGTCGGTGTTTTTTTTGCAAATTTTTAGGTGCAGGAAGGGGACTGTCGTGTCTTGGCATGCGTAGTGTGCCAAGCAGGACTGTCCCCTTTTTCACCACAGATTTGTAACTTATACTTCCTCATCCACTGCTGCGCCCTTGATGTCTTCTTCAAGAATCTTTAGATTATTAAGCATTTCTTTAACCTGATCTTGCGCGTTGCTCAAATCTGCACTGTTAGCCTGCAGGCCGGAAACACCTTCGAGAATCTCCTCTGTAAGTTTCCTCTCGTCTTCTTTTCTTTCTTTTGCTTTTTCGATTCTTTCCTCGAACTCTTCCTTTTCTTCTTTCTGTTCTTTGACTTCTTCGACCTTTTCCTCTAATTCTTCGTCTACGTGCTCTTTTCCTTCTTCAAAGAGCATACCAAGTATTTCATCACTTGCAGCATCAAGAACAGCATCAGCCTTTTCGCGGGCATCAAGCATGGGATGGTATTTCAGGCGCTCAAGTTTTGTTTGAGTTAAGGTTTCTTTTACGATTCTGAATTCCCGCTCATCATCGAAGGCGCCATCATTATAAAACTTTTCGGATTTCTTCATTTCAAGAGACCTTTCCTGGTACTCAGAAAGACCTTTTTTATGGATTTCGTCAAGACGTTCTAGTTCCTCACGTGAGAAGACTACAACTTTGCCTTTAAACCTCATTTCTTTTTCGACTTCTCTTTCAAGGAGTCGAAGATCATTTTCTTCATCACTACCTTCAGGGACCTCGTATAGGTTTCTAAGGTCTGCTCGTTCATTCTCTATATTCCTTATAGCTTCCTTATATTCACCGATTTCAGCCTCGAGCTCCTTAAGTCGTTGGCGACGCTCCTCTTGCTCCATGTCAAGTTTGGTTTCATTCTTGAATGCATCACCAATTATTTTTATAGCCTGTTGTCTTGCCTTTTTCTTCTTCTGGACTATGGGGTCAAGATTCTCTTTAAAAGCAACACCACTTAAGGCTTTGGTGGATTGAGTCTTGTCCTTGTTATTTCCTTCTGCATGACGACTCTTCAGGGTGTCGTCTCCCATAAAAATTGTTTTATTTTCTATCTTCATGCCGCACCTCCATGTGCATAATTAGGGGTTTCTATATTTATATCGGCAAAAATGAGAAAAAAAAAGAGGCAAGGATTATTTCCTTACCTCTTTACTTATCTTATTTTATTGCAAAAGGCGCGATACCTAACAGATACGCTACCAGATACAAAAGCCCCAAGTGTACTGGATAGAAAGCATAGAAGAAATACTTATTAATAGTCTTACCACGTTCCCCGTTATACTTTGAAATGGGAATCAGCATCAGGAATGCCGCGCATTCAAGAAGTGAGAGAATTGTAAGTATAACACAACTTAATGCAAAAGCCTTTTTCTTATTGGCTCTGTAAAGGTACAGAATAGTAATTGTCATTATTCCTATTCCGTTATAGTCAGTACCCAAAGCAGTAGCCAAAGCCGCAAATACCAACGTGATAAAAACTGCTACGGTATATCTGTTCTTTCGTTCCGTATCCCATTGACGACTGACAATCAAATGCACAATCAGCGCGATAATCAGCGCTATTACGGCTCCGGCAATGTAATAACAATAGTTCGGAACATCGACAAGTTTCCAAAGAATAACAATAATCCATGTTCGTGTAAAGAAATAGCCTAAGGCTGCTCCCAATAAAGCTGATGCAAGATAGCTAAGAGGAGCCAGTTTTTCCGGCCATTGGCGATTGAAAGCAAACTTATCAATCATCCAAATACAAATGAGTCCCAAAAACAGCGTAAAAAACACATTCTGGTGACTGGGATAAAAAAGCTTGTTACCTAGAGCCAGGTTGAATGGTAACTCTGAAATGATTGCAAAGATGGCAAGGTTTCTGGCGTATTTTGCTACGCTTCTGGTATGCGTGAAGCCTTCAACTAAAAGAAAAGCAAAAATAGGAAAACCAAAACGACCGATAGCGCTCATAAGAAAGTATAGGAATCTTCCCACAAGAATTTCCGGATGTGTGTACAACAACCCTTGGCCATTACCCAAATCGGTTGCCCTCTCATAGAGTTGGTTCAAATAAGGTGATACCAAAATACCTGCAAAGTGATCGATAAACATTGTCACGATTGCGATGATTTTTAGCGTTGTTCCTGTAACACCCTTCTTAGGATTTCCTTCATTCACAATTACCGTGCTGTCCATTTATGTTCTCCTAAAAATATAAGGGTTTCAAAATCTTGAAACCCTTGTAATTTCACCATCGGGGCGACGTGATTCGAACACGCGACCTCTACGTCCCGAACGTAGCGCTCTACCAAGCTGAGCCACGCCCCGTATTTACAACAGTAAAATAATACTCTAATATAATAGACGATGTCAAGAAAAACAGGAGGTTACGCATGATTATCGATACACACGCTCACTACAATGATGAAGCGTTTGATGAGGACAGGGACGAGCTCCTTAAATCCCTTCCGAATAACAATATAGATAGAGTTATCAATGTCGGTGCGGATATGAACTCAACCGAAGAATCTGTCCTTCTCTCGGAGAAGTTTCCTTATATATATGCGGCTGTGGGAGTTCATCCCGATTCGGCTGATGAGATTAACGATTTTTCACTGGCCAGACTTGAGGAACTTTGTAAGAATGAAAAGGTCGTAGCTATCGGTGAAATCGGCCTTGATTACTACTGGGATAACGTTGACAGAGAGATTCAGAAAGACGCATTCAGAAAGCAAATTGCTCTGGCCAAGAAAGTAAATCTTCCTATTATAATACATTCGAGAGAAGCAGCTAAGGATACCATTGATATTCTCTTTGAAGAGAAAGCAGAGGAAGTCGGCGGTGTAATGCATTGCTATTCCTACACGAAAGAGTCTGCCGAGATTATCAATAAACTAGGCTTTTACTTCGGTATTGGCGGTGTTCTTACCTTTAAGAATGGAAAGAAACTTCGTGAAGCTCTAGAAGTAATGCCCTTGGATCGAATCCTTCTTGAGACCGACTGCCCTTACCTGGCACCGGTTCCCTTTAGAGGAAAAAGAAACTGCTCTCTCCTCCTTCCCTATGTAGTGGAAGTTCTGGCAGAATGTAAGGGAATCACCACGGAAGAAGTGGAGAGAATAACTAAGGACAACGCCGAGAGGTTGTTCTTTGACAAATAGGTGCAATCGGGGACTGGCCACAATTTCACCTATCAGGGTATTATCTTTTATGTGGGGATTATAATATGATTGAAAACGAATTCTTGGACAAGGAAGTGTCATCCTGTAAAAAATCCGTTCTTTTGGGATTATTTCTTGCTGTTCTTACAACAGTTTTATTCTATTCTGTCGGACTACTCAAAGAACGATTCAAGGCAGAAAGCATCTCTTTTTCAAACGCTTACGAAGATGAAAGATTATTATCGAAGGATATTTATGTTTATGTTGACGTGTCGATTATGCCCAGATACATAGGATACGTCAATTCCAGAGAATACTATTATATTGCCGACGAAGATGGAATCTATATAATGTCCTGCCATGATTCCACATACTCCAAAATAAGAGAAGCTGTTTCCATAAACAAATCATACAAAGTTATAGGCGTTATGGAAAAAATCAGTAATGAAGCCACTGACAAAGCCATCGCATATTATAACCGAATGGTTCAGGACCCTGATGAGCAGTTCACCGCAGAGAGTTTCAACTCGTATTTCTGCGACAGAATGATCAGTGTAGGACCCATGAGTTACAAGGAAACCGGCGTCTTCATCATTGCAGTCTTCGTCGGCATTACTGCCTTTGGCCTTTTATTTATCGGGTGCATCGTCCTCTTCCGATACAACAAAACTCAGGATTGCATCTCCGGTACGGAAGCCGCAATCATAAATGAAGAATTAAAAGCCCCTGAGACAGAATACATGGAAGAGTGTCATACCTATCTAACCCCCAATTACATAGTGAGTTTCGGATACTTCCTTGTTGCCGTTAAATACTCCGATATACTTTGGGCATACAGGGAAGATCACCAAGTTTATTTAGCTACTCATACATGTATAAAGATTCTTAACAAAGACTTTGAAACCTTTCAGATTGCAGACATGCAGTGGCCAATTCGCCACAGGGATTATTACACGGACTATATTTTGGAAACCATTGAGGATCGCAACCCCGAAGTTGTCACCGAATCTGGTAAAGAATATGAAAAATACTTTAAAAAAATGCAAAGAGGATATTGAAAAATTAAGGGATAGGTCAAGCCTACCCTTTTTTACATCTCTTCAGGGCATTCCATACCAAGAAGTTCACTGGCTTCATGAATTATTCGCTGAACTATCTCCACCAGTTGCAACCTTGCCTTTCTTGTTTTATCATCCTTTTCCCTAAGTATTGGGCATTCCTGATAGAATTTATTAAAGCCGGTACACAGGTTAATTAAATATCGAGCTATTACTGACGGTTCATAGTTCTCCGCCGCTATGTGTACAGCTTTTCCATATTCTCCTATTGTTTTTACGAGCTCAAAAGAAACATCGTCTGTTAACTTCTCATAGTCTATGTTTTCTTCCACCGGTACAACCCCGTTTTTGCGAAGTACACTTTTTGACCTTGCGTATGTATATTGAACATAAGGCCCTGTTGTTCCTTCGAAACTAAGTACCTCCTGCCAGGAAAAGTTGATATTCTTTATTCGCTGGTTGAAAAGATCATGGAATATTACTGCACCTATTCCGACCTTATTAGCTGTCTGTTCCTTGTTTTGAAGGGTTGGATTCTTTTCTTCAATCAGTTCATAGGCTCGCTTAACAGCCTCCTTTAGTATGTCTTCTGCATAGATTATATTTCCTTTTCGGGTTGAGAGTTTTTCTCCATCAAGACTTACAAGACCATACGGAATGTGGACCAACCCAGAGTAGAAGTCAAAGCTCATAAGTTCTATCGCCTTAAATACTTGCTTAAAGTGCAAAGTTTGTTCTAATCCGGTGACATACAGGCATTTGTCAAAATCATATTTTTCCTTCCTATATAACACAGCGGCTATGTCCCTTGAATGATAAATTGAGCTGCCATCTTTCTTCGTAATCATACAAGGGGGCATATTATACTCAGATAAGTCTATTACGTTTGCGCCTTGGCTTTCCACCAGCAGTTTTTTCTCTTTCAAAAGTTCAACAAGCCCCGGGACCTTCTCTCGATAAAAACTCTCTCCCGTATATGTATCGAATGAGAATCCGAGCATATTGTATACACGCTCAAATTCTATCATGCTGATATCCTTGAACCATTTCCATAAGACTAGGGCTTCTTCATCGCCTGCTTCCATCTTTACAAACCAGTCCCTGGCTTCATCCATAAGCTCGGGATGGTTCTCCGCTTCACTGTTGAACTTAACATATATGTCCAGAAGTTCTTGAATTCCATTCTTCTCGATTTTTTCTTTATTACTCCATTTTTTATAGGCTACAATCAGTTTTCCAAACTGTGTTCCCCAATCACCTAGATGATTTATTCGAACAACCTTATAACCAAGCTTTTCGTATATTTTATATAGCGAGTTTCCAATTATGGTCGTTCGCAAATGCCCTACATGGAAGTTCTTTGCAATATTGGGTGAAGAATAGTCCATGCAAACTGTCTTCTTCCCCTCAATCTTATCTACACCCAGGTTTTCATCAGATGAGTAGATTAAGGTGTTTTTAACAAATAGGGTTCTATTAACAAATAAATTACAGTAGCCTCCGTCGGCGACTATCTTATCCAGTCCAAGCAACTCCTTTTTCTGCACTAAACCTTCTTTCAAATCAGCAGCAATCTTAACAGGGCTTTTATGCAAAACCTTGGCGAGCCCGAAACACGGGATTGCAACATCTCCCATTTTGCTGTCCGGAGGTGTTTCTATTGTCACATTCGCTCCACCCTCAAGCCCGGATTGCTCAAGTATCTCCGATACTGCTTTACAAATTTCTTCTTTCATTATTTCTTCCCTTTCCTTATTTTTTGATAAAAAAAAACCGCAATGGATTTAAAGCAATTTGCTAAATCAATTACGGTTCTGTTTATATTTCTATTTAACAGCACCGCACGGCAACAAGACATACGTTCCTGCAACCATGCGATTCTTCAATGGTTACAAGAACTTATGTCTTCTCTGTCTGCGTCTTAAGCTGTTAATAATCAAATTGGTCATTTCCGTGTTCCTTCAATAATATTGGAATCAATATACGATAAGGAATTGTGTTTTGTCAACCCAAACCTGTCCCAAACTTGCGTATTGCACCTACATACCCAGTACGCAGAATTCTTCCAGGTTCTTTACCATTTGTGCTTTGGTTTGATGGGAGATATCTGCAATGGGCTTGTCGGACTTATCTATCTGAACGGTGGTGATTATGAAATCATATGCGTTCTCGGGATAAAGGCTTAGCTGGTAAACGGAACATGCATCCACAATGTTTATCTGAGGAAGTTTCTTTTGAAGGTAACTTCTTAATTCCAACAATGGAAGAATACCCATTCCTGAAACAAGAAGTGCCCTCTTTCGATAGGTGGTCCTCTCCTGTGAAAGGGCAAAGTATAAAGTCAGTGCCAATAGCTCCTGTTCATCCGGCTTAATGCCGCTGTACTCCTTGTAGAGCTTGGACTGATTCTTTACACTTTCATATATTTCTTTATAGTCGGCCGGAACTTCCAGATTTCTTGAAGATCTGACTCCGGGATTCTCCTTCTGTTGATAAATAGAACTCTTTAGGTGATGAGCAATTCCGAAGAACAAAAGCTTATCGGACGAAAATCCCCCACCCGTTGAATTCTCCACCGCTTCAATAAGGTGGATTGTAAGCATTTCTATGCTCTCGGGCACACGCCTCTCGTTTTCGTTTTCCTCATGGAACGCATTGTAGCTCATCAGATGAATACAAATGTATTTACATTCCGAATCCGGGAGTTTTATTGAAAATGTTTTCTCCAGTCTTTTGGCTATGAACATCGAAGTGTTCATTTCCATCTGAGGGAAGTCGCCTTCAGGAGGCATAAATTCTTTCTTTATGGTGCAGCCGTTTCTTAATCTGTAAACACTTATGGTTATATGGGTAACCAGGGAAGTGTAATACTCATTATCCATGTAAAAATCGAATTCTTTCTCCGCCTCTTCAATAATGGAGCATATCTTCTTAATGTCGGCTTCATTATATATTTCTTCCATCTTCTGCAATCTTTCGATTGCAAGGCGAAAAACATTGGCTGAGTAGGATTCAGCATAGGGCTCTTTCTGCTCCTTTAAATCAAAGTACGCAGCTATAGCCGCTCTTCTGGATACCTCATCTCCAACAATTCCGATTCCTCTTCTCTGAGTTTTGAACAGTTTTAGTTTAAATTTGGAAAGCCACGCTTCTGCCCAATCAAGATCTGACAGAATAGTGAAGCGGCTAACATAGAATTGATCTGCCAAAAACTGTATAGTGAGCTCGTCCCTTGAAAGGACCAAGAGTCTTATAAGCTCAATTCTTCGATCCACGCTTCCGTCTGCAAGAGTAAAATATCTGCTGTTTAAAAGGTTTGAGAGCTTCTGATTATCTTCTTCTCCGATTGAAAGCGCAATTCCACACCCCTGTTTTTTGACGAGTTTCGCTTCAGTAATATCGTGCTCTTCAAACCACAGCTCTGCCTTATTCAGGTAATTTTGAACGGACCTTTTAGATATGTTCAAAACCTCCGAAAGGTTGTCCAATGTGACAAAGTCTTTGCTTTCCTGAAGATGCAAAAGCATCTTCCTTAACGTCTCCTCAGAATGACGCATTCTTTAATCCCCTTTTATCCTTTTGAAACCACTCGTGTTTTTGCAGCCATATCAAATCCGCTTCTGCTTTCAGAATTTGTAAACATTGTAATGCAGCAAATTATAAACGGTATTCCATTGAAAAGATAAAGTGCCAGCATTTTAAGAAAGCTTCTTAAGCAAAGAAAAGCTGCGTGGGCAACAGGTTTGCTCGCCGGATTAACGGAAACCACCCTGATTCCCATAATCATTTTTCCGAGTGTCGACCCTTTTGTCAAAAGCTGAACAACCGATTCATAAACAAAGGCTGTTATAAGCAATACCATGTAGGATTTACTAAACTCAGCCATTACGCGGGCAGTAAGCTCAGGGTCACTTCCCCCTGCCTCCTTTATCGCATCCATGTTTTCCTTTACAGAATAGAAATCAGGCTGTCCATATATATGATAAACCAGCCATGACAGAGCAACAACAATTATTGCATCCATAACAAATGCGATAAATCTTTTTCCTCTGCTTCCCGAATCGGCTTCGCCATTAAAAAACTTCATTAGTTAACCCTCCATAGCACTTTTGGCGAGGAGAATTTGACTTCCCCTCGCCGCTTTCTTATTCCTTCGCTTCAATAGATGCAAGCTCATCATTGTAGCATTTTTTATCCCAAACTCTTATGAACGGCAGCCAAATCAGGAAGGATACCGCCATTCCGCATAACTGTGCTACAGTTCCCATTATGCTTCCTGTCGACAGGAATCCACTTATGAGAATCGGACAAGTCCAAGGTACCATGTTGTTGCAAAGAGGGAACAACCCAATTGCGGTTCCGATATACTGAACTGTCATGGCAGCTATAGGTGAAAGAATGTAAGGAATCATAAGTATAGGATTAAGTACAACCGGCAAGCCAAAGGTTACAGGCTCGTTGATATTGAAGATACCGGGTGCGATTCCGACTTTACCTACATTCTTTAAGAGCTTTGATTTTGCACAGAAGAGCATGTAGATTACTACAGGTAAAGTTGCTCCTGAACCACCAATCCATACACCATTCTCATAGAATGTGAAGGTAACTATGTTACGTGCTCCATCAGAAATATTCTCGGCCATATTCATTAACCATAAAGGCTCGAATATAGGGAAGATGATGATGGCTGAACCGTGAAGTCCAAAGAACCAAAGCAGATGCTCGAAGAAGCATGCTATAAGGGTTCCGATATAAGATGTTCCAAGGTGTCTTAAGGGTGTTGAAATGATATCCGTAACGAATTCCGGAAAACCTCCCCAAGGTGTAGCCGCAAACAAAAGTCTGATGGCTGTAAAAATAACGATGATAACCGTACCGGGCAGAAGTGCGGTGAACTGTGCTGATACTGCTTTAGGTACAGAATCAGGAAGTTTAATCGTAAAGTTTTTCTGTACAAGGAGACGATATATCTCACCTACGATTAAAGCTGTAAGAAGTGCGGTGAAAAGCAATGTTGCATCAAGTGAACCTGCTATCCAGGCTTCCACTGTCTCTCCTGCATCGTCAACCAATGACGAGGGAACTATAATTGCAAAGAATGCAGACATTGCAATAATTCCCGCAGGTGTTCCATCCACATCGTAGCTGTTAACCAAAGATCTCGCTACTCCAAAACATGCAACTACAGATACAATTCCGTAGGTCGCATGCATTATTACTCCTTCGAATGCATTCCAGTTCTCGCCAAATACTCTGGCCATAAAGTTTATGAATGCTTCAACAGGAAACTCCGCTATAATCATGGAAAAAGCTCCAAGAATCAGCAGAGGCATAACCATGACAACGCCATCTCTCAATGCGAGAAGATGCCTTTGTCCCCCAAGCTTTGCGGCAACGGGAAGAAACTTTTCTTCCATAAATTTCATGAAGCCGCCTTTTTTTGTTTCTGCGCTCATTTTCTTTCCTCCATAAGATTATTGTTTCTTTTGATACTCCTCATATGCTCTGTCGAAAATTTTGTCTGCCCTTGTCAGTGCATAATCAGACATATCCATTACCATTATTACCGGTACTTCATTTCCATATTTTTCTTCAAACTGCTTGGTCATGAATCGAACCTGAGGACCAATCAGCAGAATATCGGTGTCATGAATTCTGTCTTCAATTCTTTGAAAAGCTCTTGCCTCTACATCGGCTTCTATTCCTTTTTCTGCTGCATATTTGATAAGTTTATCAACCAATATGCTTGTGGACATTCCGAGATTACAAACCAAAGTGATAACCATTATCTACCCTCCATTTCCACGAATTTCTCATGTATGTAAACAAATTCTTCCGCCACGTCTCTCATAATCAGAGCAAGATTAAGATGATCCTGAGCATGTACCATAAGTAAAGATACCGGCTCGCCCGTGCCCTCCATTTCCTTTCTGATTAAGTCTGTCTGTGTCTCATGCGCTGCAATCATTCCGTTTGCTGCATTCTCCAAAGCTTTTTTGGCCTCATCGAACTTGCCTTCTTTTGCCAGAGCCACCGCTTCCATACAATAGCTTCTTGAATCCCCGGCCTGAGCTATAAGAGTCATAGCAACTTCAACATTATCCATTTCCTATCCCCTACCTTTCTCCAAATTTGTCGGCGAAGAGTTTTTCAAGAGCTGCCGCAGTTGATTCCTCATCATCGCCTTCAATTTCTACGGTTACGATTTCACCGTTTTTTGCGGCAGACATCATAACCCCGGTTACGCTTTTAAGGTCATACTTTTTGCCATTTTTCACCAGATTTACGCTGCTTCCGAACTCGCCTATGCTTCTGGCTATCTTGCAGGCTACTCTTGCGTGAAACCCCAATTCATTCATTACTTGCAATTCTTTTACAACCATTTGTCCTTCTCCTTCTCCAGCAATTCTTTTACCTCGTCCTGCGTGGATAATTCCATTACCTTTTCAACTAATGCCTTACATTTTTTGGTGTCGCACAGGCTTATGGTTCTTCTGACTCTTGTTATGGAAGGAATGCTGACACTTAAGTTGTCGACTCCCATTCCGACCCACAAAGGTATTAATTCTTCTACCTCTCCGGCCTGCCCGCATATATCAACCTCAATTCCCTCTTTCCTCGCTTCTTTGCAGATGTTTGCCACTGCTCTTAAAAGAGCGGGATTGAAATATGAATTAAGGTGTGCCACTTTTTTATTGTTTCTGTCTGCCGCAAAAATGTACTGCGTCAAATCATTGGTTCCGATGCTGAAGAAATCCGCCACCTTGGCAAATCGGTCTGCCATTATTGCCGCCGCAGGCGTTTCCACCATCATTCCCACCTGTACATTGAGAGATTTGGTTTTTGCCAGAGAATCAATCTTCTCCTTGGCCCTCTTAAACTCATCAATGGTTGAGACCATGGGAATCATTATTTTCACGTTTCCATATTCACAGGAGCTAAGAATCGCTTCCAGCTGCGTAAGGAAAATATCATCATTTTCCAGGCAAAATCTGATGGCTCTAAATCCCAGAAATGGGTTTTCTTCTTCCGGGATATTAAGATAGGGTATCTTCTTATCCCCGCCTACATCCAAAGTACGAATAATCAAAGGTCTGTTTTCCAGTTCCTTTGCTATCTTTGAATAGAACCAGATTTGTTCCTCTCTCGTAGGAGCTGTGGCTTTTTCCATATAAAGCATTTCAGTCCTAAGAAGACCAACGCCCTCGCCACCGTTTCCTTTAAGTGCCGAAACCTCTTCTGTTGAAGTGATGTTGGCGTATACCCCCATGTGCTTGCCATCAGCGGTTTCAGTCTTTTTGGTTTTATATTCTTCAAGGCTTTCCTTCACCTTGTCTGCTTCTCTCTGATAAGTCTCATATCCCCCGATTTTCTCCGAGGTGGGATTCTTTATTATCTGACCGGATATGGCATCTAAAAGTATTGTCTTTGCTCCGTCCAAATCGTCTATGGCTCCGGTAACTCCAACCATGCAGGGAATATTAAATGATCTTGCAAGAATTACACAGTGTGAGGAAAGTCCGCCTTCTTCAAGAATAATTCCTTTCAAGTCGCCTCTTGAAAGTTCTACAAACCGCGAAGGTGTTAAATCCCTTGCCACCACAATAATCGGTTCGTCGTTCCCTGCCTCGTCTTTTTTAGAATTAAGATTCTTGAGAAGGCGCTCTTCTATATCTTTTATGTCCGATGCTCTCTGGTTGAGATATTCGTTATCCAGGGCAAGAAGTTCTTGTCTGTATTCTTCAGAGTACTTGGATACTGCGTACTCACTTATAACTTTTTCATTCTTTACAATGTTGCAGATGCTTCCGAAGTAATTCTCATCTTCCAAAAGCATGTACTGAAACTCAAGAATTGCGGCCTGTTCCTCGCCCGAATCCTGCTTCAATCCATCTATCAGGTCTGACAGCTGCCTGCCACATTCCTTTGACGCCGTCTGAAGTCTTGATAATTCTCTCTCGACATCCTCTGTGTAAACCGGCTCCAAACAAGCTCTTGTTTCTCGAATAATATATGCGTTTGCATATGCCATTCCACTTACTGCGATTATTCCGTTCATGTATCTTTCTCCTATTCGGAACATCCACTTTGTTTTCACTTTTAGTCTAACATGCACAAAAACCTCGGTAAATACTCATAAAAACTGTTTATTTTCCACAATACACGGAAGATGTGGCAATTTTTTGAGTTAATTGAGAGATACAAAAAAAAGGACAGGTTTCAAACCTGTCCCAAACTTGCTTATTGCACCTATTATCTTTGTACGCGGCCGGAGCCGTCGCCGCCGGCGAGTTTCTTTACTTCGTCTACGGTAACCATGTTGAAGTCGCCTTCGATGGAGTGCTTTAAGCAGCTGGCTGCCACTGCGAATTCGATGGTCTCCTGAGAACCGTAGTTATTAATCATGGAGTAGATAAGTCCGGCTCCGAAGGAGTCGCCGCCGCCTACTCTGTCTACGATGTGAATCAGGTAATTCTTGCTGAAGTAGTAATCTGAGCCGTCATAAAGCATTGCTGCCCAGTTATTGTCGTTGGCTGAAATTGAACCTCTTAAGGTGATGGCCACCTTCTTGAATCCGAAGCGGTCTGCAAGCTGTTTAGCAACGTCCTTGTAGCCCTCGTGGTTAACCTTTCCGGTTGTTACGTCTGTATCTTTAGCTTTGATTCCGAATACATCGTTGGCATCCTCTTCGTTGGCGATGCAAACGTCTACATACTCGCAAAGCTTAGCCATTACTTCTCCGGCTTTCTCTTTGCTCCAAAGCTTATTTCTGTAGTTAAGGTCACAGCTTACGGTAATTCCCTTTGCCTTGGCTGCCTTACATGCCTCAAGGCAAATCTCAGCGATCTCATCTCCGAGAGCTGGGGTAATTCCTGTAAAGTGAAACCACTCGGCATCCTCGAAAATCTTATTCCAATCGAAATCCTCTTTCTTAGCGGTGGCAATTGCAGAACCTGCTCTGTCATAGATTACCTTGCTGGGTCTCTGGCTTGCACCCTTCTCAAGATAATAGATTCCCACTCTGTCGCCGCCTCTTACAATATAGCTTGTATCTACACCGAATCTTCTTAAGCTGTTGACTCCCGCCTGGCCGATTTCATGCTTGGGAAGCTTTGTTACAAAAGCCGTGTCCAGTCCGAAGTTTGCGAGGGAAACCGATACATTGGCCTCTCCACCGCCATATGTTGCTCCATATTTCTCCGCCTGCACGAATCTGTAATATCCCTCAGGTGCCAGACGAAGCATTATCTCACCAAATGTTATTACTTTGCCCATACCTAATCTCCTTTATTTGTTTACAAGGTGAACGCCAAACCCACCCATATCTTCTTTAATGTAGATAAATTTGATTTTGCCGTCGTTGTCATAGGTTGCGCTGTCATAGTCAAAAACGCAGCCTCTCTTTGTCAGATGATAAACCGCTCTCTCCACGCTGTTTGTGGCGATAGCAATGTGGCCGAACTTTCCGCGACCCTGCATCTTCATTATTTCAAGTCCTGTTCCGGCAAAAATCGATGCGCTTCTCTCATCCTTCGCAAAACCAAATAAATCGCAGAAGTCTGTAGCTGTCTTCTCCGCAGCTTTCTCATCCTCTGAGTTGATTCCGATATGTCTTAACTCGAATCCCAGCATCAGCTCAACAGCCTCCTTTGTAAGGGCTGTAATCTTACCAAACTCTCCGGCCTTAATCATGTCGGATTTCACCATCCAGCTTCCGCCGCAGGCGATGATTTTCTTGAATCCCAGATACTCGTTAAGGTTCTTTGCGTTGATTCCGCCGGTGGGCATGAACTTCATATTTACATAGGGCGCAGACATAGCCTTAATCATCGCAAGGCCTCCTGCTGCCTCTGCGGGGAAAAACTTAACCACATCAAGTCCCAGTGAAATGGCCTGCTCAATATCCGAAGGATTTGAACATCCGGGGCAAACAGGAATGTTTTTATCCACACAATACTTAACTACTTCGGGGTTAAGTCCGGGACTTACGATAAACTTGGCACCTGCTGCCACAGCTTTATCCACCTGCTCGGTTGTAAGCACCGTTCCCGCTCCCACAAGCATTTCAGGGAATTCTTTTGAAATAATTCTTATGGATTCCTCTGCTGCCGCGGTTCTGAAGGTTACCTCCGCGCAGGGAAGTCCACCGTCAATTAAAGCCTTGGCAAGGGGTTTCGCGTCCTTCGCCTCATCCAGCGCAATAACAGGAACTATACCTATTTTGCTAATTTCTTCCAGTACTTTATTCATCTACCTATCTCCTTTAAAGTCCTTAAGCCTTCTTTAAATCAAATCCGAAGTATTCTACCGCGTTGTTATAGGAAATACCCTTCACGATATCAGAAAGAAGCTTGTCGTCGTCAGGGAATTCGCCATTTTCAACCCACTCGCCGATCATCATGCAAAGAATTCTTCTGAAGTAATCATGTCTTGTATAAGAAAGGAATGACCTTGAATCCGTCAGCATTCCAACGAAATTGCCAAGTGCAGAAAGGTTTGCCAAAGACTTCATCTGGTTAACCATTCCCGTAAGATTGTCGTTGAACCACCATGCGCTGCCCTGCTGAATTCTGTTTCTTACTCCACCCCCCTGGAAGCATCCGATGATTGTTCCGATTGCTGCGTCATCGGTGGGGTTGAGAGAATAAATGATGGTTTTGGGAACAGCCTCTTTTACCGCAAGGGCATTAAGGTAATCCGCCAGGAATGCGCTGGGTGCGTAGTTATTGATGCAGTCAAAACCAGTATCCGGACCCAGTTTATTGAACATAAATGTGTTGTTGTCGCGCTTTGCGCCGTAGTGAAGCTGCATTGTCCAGTTTCTCTTGCAGTATTCGCCCGCCACATAAATCATAAATGCGGTCTTGTACTTGGACTTCTCGTCTTCACTTACAGCCTGCTTATTCATTGCCCTCTTGAAGATGCCTTCAATCTCTGCATCATCTGCGGGATTGTACATTACATATTCAAGGCCGTGGTCTGAAACTACGCATCCGTTATCGGCAAAGAAATCCATTCTCTTTGCCAGAGCCTTCTTTAAGTCCTCGAAGGTCTCAATCTTTACTCCCGATACATTGGAAAGCTTCGCCATGTATTCGGCAAAATCAGCTTTCTCTATATTGCAGGCCTTATCGGGTCTCCATGCGGGAAGGACCTTAACATCAAAGGTTTTGTCGTCTTTAATAAGCTTGTGATACTCCAAAGAGTCCACAGGATCATCGGTTGTACAAATCAGGGTAACATTGGATTTCTTGATAATGTTCCTTACGGAGAAATCCTTGCTTCTAAGCTTCTCATTGCAAAGATCCCAAACCTCTTTGGCGGTATCCTTATTGAGATTTCCCTCATAGCCAAAGTAGTATCTTAACTCCAGGTGAGACCAGGTATAAAGAGGATTTCCGATGAGCTTAGGCATAATCTCTGCCCACTTTTCAAACTTCTCCCAGTCTGATGCGTCCCCTGTTATATACTTCTCATCCACGCCGCAGGTTCTCATCTGACGCCACTTATAGTGATCGCCCCCAAGCCAAACCTGAGCGATATTGTCAAACTGTCTGTCCTCCCAGATTTCCTTCTGGTTGATATGGCAGTGATAATCCAAAACCGGAATTTTGGTCATATCCGCGAAATTGTAATAGAGTCTTTTTGCAGTTTCCGTATTAAGCAAAAAGTCTTTATCCATAAAAGCCTTCATTTTATTAGTCCTCTTCTTTCTCAGTAAATATACCCGGATACTTTGATCTTAAATCCTCTGTATCCTGTACGTGATATCCCAAATGTCTGCTAAGCAATTCTCTGTAAGCTTCCTTCTCATTACGCTCCAGATGTTTAACCAGCTGAACGTGGGTATCATCGGTTCGTCTTGAATATGTATCATCAAGGTCGATAAGGAGTCTGATTCTGTTATAGTGAACCATGGTTGAAGCAAGGATATCTGCTGCCAGACTCTCTCCGGCAATTCGGAAAGACATGGCGTGGAACTCATCATCGGTCTTTAAGTACTCATAAGCCGAGTCATGAGTTCTCGGTGCTGCCGAAATCTCCTCCATCTTTCTGCAGTACTCATACATCTTCTTAATATCCTTCTCGGTAACGTTGGCAAAAAGTCCGTCTACCACGCCGAGCTCCAAAGTCTTTCTTATGAACCACTCTTCATTTGCCCTGTCGGTATCAATTCTGGAAATCAAGGATTTGGACTGAGGATATATATCAATCAGCCCCTCTCTTTCCAATTTAACCAAAGCTTCTCTGGCCGGTGTTCTGCTTACGTGATACCTGTCGGCAATCTTTGCCGCAGACACAGACTCTCCGGGCTTTAAAGAGAAGGTCATTATTTCCTTTCTGAACAAATCATAGGTCTGCTGATTCAGTGAATTATTCATTTATACCCTCCAAACTATTATATAAACAAACAAAAAAGTAACATGTTTAACTAACATGTTACTTTTATGTTATCACCCTGTTTTCAATATTTCAAGAACTTATATCAGTTTGTTTAAAAGAATCTCAAAATCCTTCTTATTCCAAATCACAGGACAAGGATAAAGAGGGTTGGCTTCCTTTATTGCACGGGAGATTATCTCGTCGAAGTCTTCTTTCTTAAGCTTCTCAACCTTTGAAGGAATTCCCATCTTCTCATTCATCTCTCTAATTGAAGCGATGAAGTTCTTAGCTTTCTCTTCTTCCGTTGCTCCGGCAACACCTGCTGCATCTGCAAGTTCTGCAAGGCGGCCGTAAATCTTTGAACCAAACTGCTCCATTACATAAGGAAGAACTATGGAACAAGCCTCGCCGTGGAGAACTCCGTAAAGTCCGCCGATTGCATGGGCAACTGCGTGAACATATCCTACAAAGTTTGTGGTAAAAGCGATACCCGCTTCGAATGCTGCGTAAAGCATATTGTCTCTTGCTTCAACATTCTGTCCGTTCTCATATACAGCGGGCAGGTTCTTATAAATAAGGCTCACTGCGTCGAGAGCGCGGGTTTTTACCATATTGGATGCGAAGTCATTTGTATAGGCTTCAACGGCATGGGTCAATGCATCCATACCTGTTGCTGCCGTAATCTTGGCAGGAACCGTAAGGGTAAGGTCCGCATCAAGTACAGCGTATCTGGGAATAAGGCAGAAATCATTAACTGCGTATTTGTAATGCTTTCCGTCGATTGTGTCTGTGATTACTGCTGCCGCAGTGGTTTCTGAACCGGTACCTGCTGTGGTGGGAACCGCGTAAAGGTCCGGAAGTCTCTTTAAGATTCGAAGGACGCCCCTCATCTGAGGAATTGTCTTTCTGCTTACTGCCAAAGCACCAACTGCCTTGGAACAGTCAATTACGCTTCCACCGCCCACTGCGATGATTGCCTCGCAGCCTGCCTTCTTATATTCACCGAAAGCCTCGGTTACAAGCTCGATTGTAGGCTCTGTTGCCACCTTTGAAAAAACTGTGGCCTCTATTCCCTTTGCCTTAAGGGCATCAAGAAGTCCGTTTAATGAACCCCACTCAATAAATACCGGTGCGGTTACGATAAATACTTTCTTCTTGCCGGTCTTCTCAAGGTTGTCCGCAATTTTTACAAGGCTTCCGCTTCCCTTGATTACCTTGGGCTGTCTGGTCATGATGCCGATCATTACAGCCATGAACCATTGTCTGATTCTGTACCAAACCTTCATCTTAACTAATATCTCCTGTTTCTTTTAATCCTTTATTGAGAACAATCCCTGTACGGTGTTCATCAGATCCTTGTTGTTGAGGATTGACTGAAGAATGCCGCCGGACTGTGTCTTCTCTCCCTTAAGAAGTGCAACTGCCGCCTTCTTTGTGTCGGAATCTGCCTTTCTGTAAAGCTCCAAAAGCTTCTTCTCGCTTGCGGATACCTTTACGGAAGTTCCGGTTGTGGTTTTCTTTGTGGCAGTGGTCTTCTTTGCTGCGGGCTTTTTTGCTGCTGTAGTCTTTTTGGCCGCTGTAGTCTTCTTAGCTGTAGTAGTTTTCTTCGCTGTAGTTTTCGCTGTTGCCATATTTATACCTCCTTATTTCTCATCAACTACCTGGAAAGTCAGGAACTTCAGGTAGTAACTTTCATCGCTGGCCCAGAGAATCGGATGGTCCGGAGCCTGGGTTCTAAACTCAATCTGTCTTAATCTCTTGTGAACCGCCGTCGCTGCCTGAGCAATGGTTTTCTTGAAAAGCTCTTCCGTCATAAAGTGTGAGCAGGAACATGTGGCAAAGTATCCGCCGCTCTTCACCAGTCGAAGGCCCTTCATGTTTATTTCTCTGTAACCCTTTATTGCATTCTTGGTGGCTTCTCTTGATTTGGTAAAAGCAGGAGGATCTAATATAACCACATCATACTGCTCTCCCGCTTCATAAAGTCTCGGAAGTTCGTCAAGAACGTTGGCCTCCCTGAAGTGTACTCTGTCCTCCAGGTGATTAAGCTTCGCATTAGCTTCGGCCTGTGATACGGCAAAGCCTGAAATATCAAGACCCGTTACGTCCTTTGCTCCCGCATACCCTGCATTTAACGCAAAGGTTCCCATGTGGGTGAAGCAATCGAGGACCTTGTTCTGACCTCTGCAGATTTTCTGCATGGCAAGGCGATTGTATTTCTGATCTAAAAAGAATCCTGTCTTCTGGCCGTTAGCCACGTCTACCATGTAGTGGACACCGTTCTCAACAATCTCCACATTGGTGTCGAACTCTTCTCCGATGAATCCCTTATAGGGTTCCAGGCCCTCTTTCTTTCTGACCTGGGCATCGGAGCGTTCGTAGATTCCTCTGATTTTGACACCGTCTTCTAAAAGAACTTCCTTAAGGCATTTAAGGATTGTATCCTTTAAAAGGTCAATTCCGAGAGCCAGAGATTCCACCACCAGCACATCCTCGTACCTGTCTACCACAAGGCCCGGAAGGTAATCCGCTTCTCCGAAGATCAGCCTGCAGGCTTTCAAATCCTCAGGCATCATAACCTGCTTCCTGTACTCCCAGGCGTTCTTAACTCTCATCTTAAAGAACTCTTCGTTAATCTCGGTTTCAGAATTTCTGGTAAGCATTCTGATTCTGATTACAGAGTTCTGATTGATAAAACCAAGACCAAGAGGATATCCGTCGAAATCGTTGATTTTGACAATACTGCCGTTCTTAAAGGTTCCGGTTATGGTATCGATTTCATTATTAAAAATCCAGGCGCCGCCTGCTTTCAGACTGCGCCCTTCGCCTTTTTTCAAAGTTACTATAGTATTAATCATCCGGTTCTGCCAAGTAGCCTTTCGCTTTGAGTTCGTCCTTTATCAGTTCCAGTACTTTCTCAGAGGGTGCAAGTATTGTGTGATAGTGCACATCATCTGTTAAAACCTTAAGGGGCTTTGACTTTGATTTCTTCATTATTGCAATAAACTCATCCACATCGTGGGAATCGTTGATAATAAGGTCTACCGTAATCTGTCCGTAAATGTCGTGGTCCACGGTTACGTCCCTTATTTTGCCTCCCAGCTCCACTATGGTGTTAAGCTCATCGTAGGTATCGTCGAAGCTGTGCTTTACTCTTACAACAGCTTTCTTTCCGTTGTCTTCTCCCGGTGTAAAGAGAACATATCCCTTGTTTGTGGAGATAACATCCTTATTCTCTGCTCGTAACAAAGCAATGTCCTGTACAATGACCTGCCTGCTCACTCCGAACATGTTGGCAAGTCCGGTACCGGACATAGGAGTTTTATGTGATTTGAGGAGTTCCTCAATGTGTTTACGTCGTTCTTTCCCTTCCATCTCTTGAGTTAGCCTTGGCCCTTTGTTTTAAGAGGCGCATCCTTTCTTTCTTTGCAATGTAAGTCTCGATTCCCTTTTGCTGCTGGACAATCTTACATCCGTAAACACGCTTCCCGTTTGACAGCTCTGCCTCTCTTACAATAAGACCGAAAAGTCTGAAAGTGAAATTCTCAAACAATCCGTCGATAAAGTCATTAAGCGTAGTATGAACAAACTGTCCTATCTCCGCTGTCACAGAATCACTTGTAAAGCAAAATGAAAAACCGTTAATACTTACATCCCTTATAATTACATTATATGTGTCGCGTTCCAAACCTATCTGCGCTACAGACGGAACATCCACGGGGCATCTGAAGGAGTCTCTTCTGTTAAACTCCACAGCCTCGGCATGAGATACGATTCCGTAACACAGCTTCCCGTCCTTATCCTTCATGGTACTGAATACAGCATTTCTGAAGATAAGAGGTTTGGTATCCTTGCCCGTTAAGACAACATTAGCAGAGATTCCCTTACCACTAAAGGTGAGAACCTTGTTATTCTTGATAACCGGTTTGGCATAAATCATTTGTTTCAGCGGAACTCCGCCGATAACCACAGATTCAAATTCCATACTCTGGCTACCAATCAGTATGAGTATTGTTATTTCTCTTCCGGGTTCCAGATCATAGATGCGCATGCTTTTCCCTCATTTACTACATTTTATCATCTATAAATTGGGTTGCCAACTGATGATAAATAGTTTCAAAAAAGCGGCTTAAATCTGTAGCAATATTCTAGCATAAATCCAGCAATTTTGCGACAAAAATGATGTTTTTCAAGTTATAATAAAAGACGTAGTATAAGGAACTTATTTATCAAAAAGGAGTAGATAGAAATGGGTAAATACTTTGGTACGGACGGCTTTAGGGGTGAAGCCAACGTAAACCTTACGGTAGACCATGCCTTCAAGGTAGGACGCTACTTAGGTTATTACTATGGTAAGGACCATCGCGCCCGCATTGTAATCGGTAAAGATACCAGACGTTCAAGCTACATGTTTGAGTACGCTTTGGTTGCCGGACTTACAGCCAGCGGTGCAGATGTTTTCCTTCTCCATGTTACAAGCACTCCCAGTGTATCTTATGTTGTAAGAACTGAGGATTTCGACTGCGGTATCATGATTTCCGCCAGCCACAACCCTTACTATGACAACGGAATTAAGATAATCAACGGCGGCGGCTATAAGGTCGACGGCGAAGTTGAGAGACTTATTGAGGAGTACCTCGACAATCCCGATATGGAAATTCCTCTTGCAAGAAGAGAGAGTATTGGTCGCACCACCGACTATGTAATCGGACGTAACAGATACCTGGGATATCTTATTTCCCTGGCAACACGTTCATACAACTCCGTTCGTATCGGACTTGACTGTGCTAACGGTTCCGCGCATCAGACAGCAAAGCACGTTTTCGATGCTCTTGGTGCCAAGACCTATGTAATCAGCAACAATCCCGACGGTACAAACATCAACTTGGAGTGTGGTTCCACACATATTGAGATGCTTGTTGATCTGGTAAAAAGAGAGCATCTCGATGTAGGCTTTGCCTTTGACGGTGATGCAGACAGATGTATCGCAGTTGATGAGCTCGGTAATGTGGTAGACGGTGATAAGATTCTTTACCTTTGCGGTAAGTATCTTCACGAGAACGGTCAGCTTGACCACGACACCGTTGTTACAACCATCATGTCCAACATGGGACTTTACAAAGCTTTCGATAAGGCAGGCATCAAGTACGAGAAGACCACCGTTGGTGATAAATACGTCAGCGAGTGTATGACTCAGAACGGTTACTCATTAGGCGGTGAGCAGTCCGGACACATTATTTTCTCAAAGCATGCAACCACAGGTGATGGTGTTCTTACAGCCATCAAGGTTATGGAAGCTTTACTTGAGAAGAAAATGCCTCTTTCAGAGCAGCTTAAGGACTTAACAATCTATCCTCAGCTTATGGTTAACGTTAAGGTTGATGAGAAGAAGGCAGCAAGAAATTCCGATGTTGTTGTTAAGGCCATTGAGAAAGTCGAGAAGGATCTTGGTGAAGACGGAAGAGTTCTCGTAAGAGAATCCGGTACAGAACCTGTTCTTCGTGTAATGGTTGAAGCAACCACCGATGATATCTGCAGAGAGAAAGTAGATGAAATCGTAAACGCACTTAAGAAGAGCGGACATTGCAAGTCATAATCTTTGATATTGTAAACGGGATGTTCCTTATGGAACATCCCGTTTTTGTGTAGATAAAAAGGTGTATAATTAGGATATGATAGCAGAAGAACTGGAAGTTAAAAAACGCCTATTAGACATGGCGGACAGAAGTTATAGAAATAACCAGTATGTCTTCACGGACTTTTTATCTATGGCAGATATGTCCGTTTATTTTGAGTGCGAAAGGGAGTTTTCATATGCCGGCGTAACTGTTTGGAACGGGGACGGAAGTTATGAGAGAGGAATGCTTAGATTTGGGAATCCTGAGGCTTTTGGCTATGAAGAAGATTTTCCCATAGATATTCTCCTTATTTCTCCCTTGGCGGAAAAGTTTGCGGAGAAGCTTTCCCACAGAGATTTCCTTGGGGCTCTTATGAATGCCGGAATAGAGAGGGATGTTCTCGGGGACATCATTGTTGATGAAAAAAGAGCATATCTCTTCTGCGAGAATAGGATGACTGATTATATTATTTCCAGTCTTACAAGAGTACGTCACACATCTGTAATGGTTAAGAATGTGGACTCTATTCCCGAGATAGAATCAAGGCAGCCCAAAGAAGTCACTATTCAAGTAGCCTCTGAAAGAATAGATGGCGTGGTTTCCAAGGTATACCACCTATCCAGAGGAGACAGCGCCGAACTTTTCACATCTCAGAAAGTCTTCCTTAATGGCCGACTGATGGAGAACTACAGTCATCAGCTTAAAGCCGGTGATATTGTGAGTGTCAGAGGCTTCGGACGCTTTACATACAAGGGCTGTGGCAGTGTATCCAAAAAGGGAAAGCTAAATGCTCTTGTGGATGTAATATAAAAAAGGTGTTGACAATTGTCTGACACGTCCTGTATAGTAAGGGAAATATTTTTGAAAGGATTCTTGGAATGAGAAACTTTGTACTCAACAATTCTGATATGAATTCCATGATCGGGAACCCCGATAATCTTCAGGGTCGCGGTTATTTTTTCATATTCGGAAAAGTGGGTAAAGAATCCTAAGTAGAAAATAGGTAAATGTCGACATTTCAACCACTTATCCATGTGATAGGTGGTTTTTTTATTATCTTGGCCGGGTAATAAAAGATTAATCTAAAGAGGTGAGAGAAATGAGTAAAAGGACAGATCTTGTTAAAGGTTTTTATCAAAAATATGACGAGGATACTCGTCTTACCAAGTCAAGACAGGGACAGCTTGAGTACAGAATAACAATGGATTATATTCACAGATACTTAAAGAAAGGTGCTTCTGTTATAGAAATTGGTGCTGCCACAGGCAGATATTCCATTGCCCTTGCCAGGGAAGGATTCGATGTAACGTCGGTTGAACTTGTAGAAGAGAACCTGAATATATTAAAGGACCATGGAAAGGGACTTGATAATCTTCATGCCTTTCAGGGAGATGCCTTGGATTTGAGCAGATTTGCAGACAATACATTCGATGTTACATTACTTTTTGGTCCCATGTATCACTTATACAACAGCGAAGACCAGCATAAAGCCATAAGCGAAGCAGTAAGAATAACGAAGAAAAGTGGAATAATTCTTGTGGCATTCATTTCCGTACATTCGATTTTGATGACCAACTATCTTTATAAGTGGGGAACCTTTACCGAAGGATATAAGGAAAACTTCAATGAAGATAACTCGATTAAACATTTCCCTGAGCAGATGTTTACAGGCTTCGATATTGTGGAGTTTGAGGAGTTGTTAAAGGAGCACTCTGTAGAATACATTACAACTGCTGCAGTTGATAACGTGCTTGAGATTGCGGAGAGACGAGCTGATTTTACCCTTGCAGACGAGGATTTCGAGACTCTTGTCCGATACCAGCTTGATAACTGCGAAAAGAGAGAACTGCTGGGGAGTTCTGTTCACCTCTTGTATATCTGCAGGAAAGCCTGATTATTAGGGAGGACACAAATGATTATCAAAAACGAAATACCTATACTTGAATACGACGACGCATCACCGGAAGTAATTGCACCTACTCATGATTGCCCGGACTTAAAGCTTCCGGAGAAGTGCCTTTTTGCATTTCTTGGGGATGTGGTTCACAGATATGCCGAAGAAAAGAAAGCAGAGGTTGTTCAGGAATTTATCACAGTTTCTCACATCATTAAAGTCTACGTGCTTCATGAGGAAAAGGAGGACATATGCCTTGTTCAGTCCACTATAGGTTCGGCGGCGGCAAGCCAGATTATTGACACCCTTGTAAGCAGTGGCTGTAAGAAGGTTATCGCTGTGGGCTCCTGTGGCGTTCTGGCGGATATTCCCGAGAATGCTTTCCTTGTTCCGGAGCGGGCATTAAGGGATGAAGGTGCATCTTATCATTACCTTCCGGCATCAAGGTACATCGATCTTGACAGGGAACCCATCACTGCAATAGAAGAAACCTTTAAGAAACAGAATCTTCCCTTTGTGACCTGCACCACCTGGTCAACAGACGGGTTCTTTAGAGAAACAAAAGATATGGTTAAATATCGCCTGGAGGAAGGATGTTCGGTAGTCGAAATGGAGTGTTCCGCCCTTGCAGCCTGTTGCAGAAAGAGGGGCGCAAAGTTCGGACAGTTTTTATTTACGGCGGATTCCCTTGCCAATGTTCATGACTACGACGCAAGGTCCTTTGGAACAGATTCCCATGAAAAGGCGCTTCTGCTGGGTCTGGATGTTTTGAGAAACTACAAATGAAAAAAAGAGCAGAGGTTACTCGAACCTCTGCTTTATTTCATCGTATTTCTGATTAGTCATTAATGCTGTTTCATCGGTATCCTTAAGGTGAACCGTGTAGGTCCATCTTCCGTATACCTCCAGCTTCTTAATGGCGTCGACTCTTATGATGTAAGACTTGTGACATCTCATGAAGCGGGATGTATCAAGTTTCTCTTCCAGGGATGAAAGAGATTGGGAAGTCAGATACTTTTCATCCTTTGTCACTATTCTTGAAACCCCATCGATTCGTTCAATCATGATAATGTCCTTGATGTCGATAAGGTTAATTTCTTCCTTACCTCTTATCAAGAGTTTCTCTTCATGAGGAGCTTCTGTTTTTTCCAAACCGGAGGAAACAGGTGTGGTTTCTTTAATCCGGTTTAATGTCTTTCCGATTCGCTCCAAATCAAAGGGCTTTACCAGATAGTCAAAGGCATATATCTCGAAAGCGTTTGCCATGTACTCACTGTGAGCTGTGGCAAAGACTATCTTCACCTTAGGATCAATCTCTGTAATGACCTTGGCACATTCAAGACCACTTTCGCCATTAAGGTCGATGTCCATAAAAACAACATCGGGACGAAGTTTGGTGAATTCGGTAATGGCTGAAGAGAAAGCATCACATGTAGAGACAACCTTGAACCCATCGGTTCTTTCAATCATCTTCTTAAGGATGTTTCTGATTTGCTCTTCGTCCTCAACGACCATTACTTTAAACATATCTTCGTCCCGCTTTATTTAATCTTTATTTCTTCTTGGAATCTACGAAATCTGTTACTCCGTTTCCGATATCCTTCTTCATCTTGGTGTCAGCCTGAACATTCTGGAGCTTGTAGTAATCAAGCACACCGATATGTCCGGATCTTAATGCCTCTGCCATTGCCTTGGGAACTTCGGACTCTGCCTTTACAACTTCGGCTCTCATCTCCTGCTCCAGAGCAACTGCCATTGCACGTCTCTCTTCTGCCTTTGCCTGAGCAATCTTGGTGTTTGCCTCAGCCTGTAAGCTCTGAAGGTTTGCACCAATGTTTCTTCCGATATCGATATCAGCGATATCAATTGAAATGATCTCGTAAGCTGTTCCGGAATCAAGACCCTTCTCAAGAACTACCTTGGAGATATCATCGGGGTTCTCAAGCACAGCACTGTGAGTCTGAGCTGAACCTACGGTTGTAACGATACCCTCACCTACTCTTGCAAGAACTGTTGCTTCACCGGCACCACCGATTAACTGGTTGATGTTGGTTCTAACTGTTACTCTTGCCTTAACAAGAAGCTCGATACCGTCCTTAGCCACTGCTGAAATCTGAGGAGTCTCAATAACCTTGGGGGTTACGCTCATCTTTACAGCTTCGAATACGTTACGTCCTGCAAGATCGATTGCTGATGCCTGCTCGAAGGTCAGGTCCATTCCTGCTCTCTCTGCGGCGATTAATGCGTTAACAACGTTATCAACATTACCACCTGCAAGGTAGTGAGCCTCAAGCTCGTTTGTCTTAACCTTAATTCCTGCCTTGGTTGCCTTAATCATGGGTGCCACGATCTTGGCGGGTTTAACACGACGTATCTTCATTCCTACTAATGAGAAGATGCTGATTTTAACTCCGCTGGCTACTGCTGAAATCCACATTCCAACGGGGATGACGGCAAAGAATACCATCAATGCAATAATAATTATCGCTGCCAAAATTACTGTAGAATACATTATCCTACCTCCCTCACAAAGATTTTATTATTTTTAATTTCCGTTATTTCAAGGGTTGCTCCCTTTTTAATATATTCGCCTTCTGAAAGAATGTCGAGTTTAACTCCGTCAAACTCTCCTTTACCTGAGGGTCTTAAATCCGTTGCGGCCTCCCCCTTCTTGCCGATAAGGTATTCCATGTCCTTGCCGTCAATGAAAAGGTCCTTGCCCTGTACTTCCGTATCCAGTTTGATTGGTGATTTCACCTTCTTTGAGTTGAAGATGATTATGCTTATTACAAGCATCACTGCGATTACAACTATGGCGATTACTCCGACGATTATTCTCTCCGAAGCATTTTTTCCTGTCAGGAAAACTCCTGCTGCCGCGCAGATTGTTCCGCAGATTCCGGGAACTCCGAATCCCGGCATATAAAACTCGATTCCAATAAGTACTATTCCTATCAGAAGTACTACTATTCCAAGAATCTGTAATGCAGCCATTACTCCTCTCCTTTCCCGAGGGAAACTGTGAATTGGGTCTCTTCCTCGTTTGATTTCAAATCTATCTTTCCTTTATTGGCCTCAAGAATCTCGGACACAATGGAAAGTCCCATTCCGTGTCCTTCCTCTTTCTTGGTGGTAAAACCTCTTTTGAAAATCGATGCCCTAAGTTCCTCAGGTATCATGGGCCCGTTGTTTTCAACTGTGAAATAATACCTTTCCGGATCTTCGTTTATATCGATTCTGACCTTCTTTTCTTCCCGGTCACTTTCTTCCAGAGCTTTAAAGGCATTATCTATAAGATTTGATAAGACCTTGCATAACTCCCAGTCCTCAATTTGAAGTTTCTTTAAATCGGATTTCACTTCAATTACAAAAGTGATTCCCTTTGATTCCGCTTCAGCGTTCTTTGCTGCAAGTAACGCATTGATTGCCGGTTTGGAAGTCTTGATTGCTTTACCGGTCTTCAGGATCTCCTTGTAAATCTTCTTAAGATAGGAGTTCATTTCCTCATACTCCCCAAGTTCCATCAGCCCGTATACAACCTGTAAGTGATTCAGGTAATCGTGCCTGTCCATTCGAAGTTTATCGTTGAGCTTCCCGAGATTCTCGATGCTTTCCTTCAAAACCTCTTCTCTGTTTCTGACCTTCATGTAGCTTCTTAACAGAAGAAGAATACATATTGCCAAGGTCACCACGGACACGGCACATAAAATTAGGATTTTTCCTGTTTCAGCCACCTTTCGCCTCCATGATGTCAGCATATCACTTTTTATTTTTGGTAAAAGCGTTTCTCTCTCAATTATACAAATTTGACCCTGAAATGTCATTTATATTATTCCAAGCAAAAAGGCTGCCACCGATATAGGTGACAGCCCAGGTACTCGTTGATTATTAATCTGCATCCAAAGCCTCAAGGCCTTTAGCGTTATCAATCTTCTTTGCTTTAATGTTCTTTACCAAAGCGGTAAATACCACGCAACTGAATAATGTAAGTAATCCTGAATATACAGGAAGTGCTCTCCATGCACCTGTTCTTGTAAATACGAGACCCAAAAGAATAGGTGTAACAGTCTGAGCCGACATACTTGCTGTGTAATAGTAGCCGGTGAACTTACCAATCTTCTTGGAAGAGCAAAGCTCAACAACCATGGGGAATGAACAGTTATGAACAAGTGCCATTCCATATCCCTTGATAATCCACACAACGTAGAGGATTACAGGGAAGCTGAACTCTCCGTTTGCTCCCGTAACATTTCCTGTAGGGCCAACGAAGCACATGATTATAAGTCCCACGAAAGTTACAGCAAGGCCTGTGGAGATTGTCCACTTACGTCCGATCTTATCAGCAATATAACCTGCTGTTGCGAAACCGATAACCGATGCGAGGCCGCCTACGATGGTCATTACCATAGTTGCACTTGATACGGAGTTCATGTAGTAGATTACGTAGTTACCGATATATGTTCCGATGGCGTTATCGGACATGAACCACAAAAACTCTGCTCCGAGAATTGCCAGAAGCATTGTCTTGTTTGCCTTGGACATGGGCTTGTCATCATCTACAGGAGTCTCAATTGCTGCAAGTCTCTCGCCTTCTTCAAGCTCATCCTTCATCTCTTCCTCAATCTTGTTTTCTTTGATTGTTGCGAAAAGAACTAAAGCAGAAATAACCATAAGCACTGAAGCTATGATAAAGGGAATCTCAATAGTCCAGATATTTCTTGCTGCATCTCCTGCGTTGATGTAATCGGAGAGCTTAAGGAAAATACCAAGTACTGTAGCCATGGCGCCGCCAAGATATCCCATGATATTGATGATACCGTTTGCCTTGGCTCTTAAGGGCTTGGGTGTGATGTCAGGCATCAAAGCAACCGCAGGGTTACGATACATCATCATAAACATGAGGACAATTGCCATCATGATAATCATTCCCACGATATTGTTCTGATGGAAGAATAAAGGAACAAAGGGGAAGGCTACTGCCGCTACAAATGTACCTGTAAGGATATAGGGCATTCTCTTTCCGATAGGTGTTCTTGTCTTATCGGATAAGTTACCGAATATAGGCAGAAGAATCAGAGCTGCCAGGTTATCACATGCCATGATGATACCCACCAGCCACTGAACGTTAAGAATCTTGCTGGCATCTCCGGCCTTAAGTTCAGCTGAGGACATTCCATACATTCTTCTTGCGAAGATATCTGTTAAGAATGTGGGACACCATGAGTCATACACCTGCCATAAAAGCAGAATGCCAAAGAACGCAAAACCAATAAGGAAAGTGCGCTTATAATTGAGTTTCATAAATGTAATCCTCCCTATGAAATATCTACATCTATTATACTGAAATTACATTTTGTTGGCTATGAGATTTTTTGCACAATCAGTCCACGCAAATGTTATTATACTTGTAACGAAATGCGGATTATATGGACTAATCTAGTGAAAACAAATAACAGGAAGAGGGAGAAGGCTTGGATATAAAGAAAATATGTGAAGAATATTACCAGCTGGTTCTGGGCTTTCTTCTGACTCTGACAAATGGAAATAGAGATTTGGCCGAGGATTTAACCCAGGAAGTTTTCCTTAGAGCCATCAAAAACAGTAATGCCTTCCGAGGAGATTCAAAAGTTTCCACGTGGTTATGTCAGATAGCCAAATATACCTTCTGGCAATATTTGGATAAAAAGAATAAGCATCCCATGGTTCCCATCGATGAGTTGATGAATCTTTCAACAGGTGAACTTATTGAAGAGATCTATATAAGGGATGAAATGAACGACCTGTTATATAAAAGTATTGATAAACTGGACAGTTTATCCAGAGACGTAGTGCTATATCGCTTAAAGGGCGAACTATCCTTTAAAGACATCGGTGACATACTTGGGAAAACTGAAAACTGGGCAAGAGTGACTTTTTTCAGAGGAAAAGCCAAAATTGTAAAGGAGATGAGCCAATATGAGTAACTTTGATTGCGATTTAGCTATGGACTTACTTCCTTCATATCTTGAAAAAAAGTGCGGGGAAGAAACCGTCAGATTTATAGAAGAGCATATTAAGAATTGCCCCAAGTGCAAAGCCATGCTTGATGCAATGGCAGCAGATATCCCCATGGAAACCTCTGTAGAAAAGAAGGTTTTTCACATAAACCCTGTGGGTAAGGTGATTCTTTTAGTCTTAGGCTATTTTGTATTTGTTTTGATATTACTGATAATAATAACTTACTTATTTGTACATGGAGTTCTTTAATGAATACTATACCTTGTGAAATAATTGAAGATCTTCTTCCTTCATACAAGGATAATCTTCTATCTGAATCAGTTAATGAAGCTGTTACCTATCATCTTGAGCACTGTCCAAAATGTGCTGCCAAACTTGATGCGCTGGAAAATCAATTAAAACAGGATGATATGGAAAGCAGTCAAAAAGAATTTGCTTTCTTAAACAGAATAAAAAAAGCAAAGCACTATGTCATCGGAATAATAATAGGGGCTTCCATTCCTATCGGGGCACTTATTCTTTTCCTGATATATGTTCAAGTTCGATCTCATTTCAATTTTTAAAGGGGAGTAAATATGCTTCAAAAGAAGGGTGTTAAATTATCAATAGGTATTATTGCCGGGATAATAATAGGTATTATCACTGTATTGGCCATTATCTATATCTTTCTCTTAAAATTTTTCTTTGGCGGACCCGTAAAGAAAATAGAAGACGTTAACAAGTACGAGGAAACCATCCTTAAGTACACTTCAGGTGACTCTATAAATCATGTTCATACCGGGTTTATTACTTTTCCGGAATCAATTACGAAAAGTGCATTTGAATCGGGAAGTGAACCCGAGTTTTATTTTGAATATCGTGACACATGGGATGTCCCCACTTGCGAAGTATATTTAAAGTGCCAATACAACGACTCCGATTATGTCTCAGAATTATCTAGACTGGAGAGTACAGTCAAATCATTTAAAGGATACAAAAACACTAATTCTCTTATATATGATGACAGCGGAAGGTTCTCACACCCGGTGTACATAGCTATCGATCATCATTCCTACTCATACGAGTACGCAATGGATTTGGGTAATAATTCCATAGTCTACATTTACACATCCTGGAAGAAAGCTCTCGATGATATTAAAAAGATACCAACAGAATATCTTCCAAATGACTTTGAAGATAGTATGACAGCTGATAAAGCTGCCTTCTTCGCAGAAGGAAACTACGATATATACGAAGCTCCCAATCCTTCCGGCCCACAACATACCGGAGCAGTTGATTATACAAGATGAATTCCGAAGAAAGGTCGCGAGAATGAGAAAGCCTCTTTTAACCCTTTTGTTATTATTAATATGTGTATCTGGTTTAATCCTTTGCGCATGTAGTTCTCAATATAAAAACGGAATATACCATCAACCATTTTTGGGCGCCGTAGACGATTCCGGACTTATCTATCAGGGAACTACAGACTATTGTGACATCTACAGCTATAACTGTGAGAGCCTCACATATGGGACTTTCTCAGGAAAGAGAATATCAATGAGTGATGCTCTGCAAAATGAATGGGCCTGTAGAGAAAGAATTTTTCCGATTGATGGAGTGACTTCAAAAGAAACCATCAACGGAATTCCGGTTAGAATAAACAAATATGAAGCATTGGTGACAGTTGATTTGGGTGGCGCCATGATTTTTATGCACTATTCTCAGAATCCTGAAGATGCAATAGCATGTTTAATAGAAATGAATTTGAACTAGCTGATGAGCCTGAATGGATAGAAATCAAAGACATATCGGGGTTAATTTAGGGTAATCCATAACCATGACTGATTAAGTTTATATATTGATGGAGCACAATCTGATAGTGAGAAAACAAGTATTATTTACAACAATTATTGCTGCATTCATGCTCTGTGCGTGTGCTAAAGAAAACAAAGCGGTAGCCGATTATGTGGGCGTAGAGGAAGGAAGTACCGCAACCACTGAAGCTACTACTGATGGTGCCGAAAATGCCATCGATGATAATGAGAATTTCGTGACAATCAAAGATCTGATGAACAATCCGGATTTCGATGTCGAAAGAAAAGAAGAAATCCGTAAGGATGTGATTGCTGATATTGTGAACGAATCTTATACCGTCACATGTAAGAAATGCGGAAAAGAAGTATACTCATGCTTTACAGAAATCATCAGACTTCCTGAAGATTATACTGAAGGTGCATCTAAAATAAACGAATATATGCAGAAAGAATTGTGTGGACTCCAGGAGTATTCTGTAGACAACTATGCTTTAGAATGCGGCTCCCATCATGGCGATAATATCGGAGCGTATTATTTTGATAATGATGCCATTGATTCTGTTAACGTAATTAATAACAAATATCTGACCGTAGATATCTCTTCGTGCTGTGCTATCGGAGGTTTAAATAGATTCTTTGATAATAATCAACTTATATTTGATCTTACTACCGGCGAAAAATTATCTTTTAAGGCTTTCTTTAAAGGAAGCGATAATGAATTTAAAAAAATAGTCAAAGAAAAATACGGCGATGAAGCTTCACTCAAAATCGCTGACTGGGTTCTTGAAGACGGCCATTACCACATTGCTTATAGGAATGATACAGTTGTCTTATTTGCTACAAAGTTTGACCTGACAGGAGCTTCAGATCCCAATCTCGTAGAATATGAATTCACGTATCGGGAAATGTTTGGTACAGATACTTTGACAAAATAACTTTTATGTTTTCCAAGGATAAATAAAGACATTGAGATTACTACAGTATTGCCCAAAAATAAAAGCCAGGTCATTGATATGTACCCTCCTTACTGGATGTCCAGTAAAGAGGGTACATATCAATGACCTGGCTTTTTTATATTCTTTTCTTATCTGAACCACAGCATATAAACAATTGTAAATACAAGTCCAAGACAGAAGAAGATGAGGCCAAAGGATAGGCTTCTGGTTACGATGACGCTCATTTCATCAGCCTTCTCATACATCATGGCAAGTCTGTGTTTGAAAGAGCCTTCGTACTTTTCTTCTTCTCCGGTAAACATTGCCTTAAGCCCATCAAGCAAAGAACCAACTTTATAGGTCAGGGCATTTCCCTCTGTCAGCTCAAAAGGAATAGGACTTTCTTTCAGTAAGGACTTTCTGAGAAGAATTACTGTCCAGTCCACAAGCTTATCAAATATCTTGGAGAAGATTTCCAGTATAATGGCAACCACCTTAAGAAGAGGTCTGTAGAAGGAATCTTCTAAATCAAGCTTAGCGGGCCAGGGATTAATGTAGGTTCCGTCTTTCTTTCTAAGTACCGATCTTACGACTCCAAAGTAAATACATACTCCAAAGATTATTGATGTTAAACTTCCCTGCAGATTCTCCCAGGAGAAGTAGTGAACCGTCTCTTCAAACTCAGTTAATCCCATGAAGGACTGACCCATATCTGCTACTCTGTCGAAGAGCCAGTTCGGCAATACTCCAAGAACAACAAATATGGTAGCTGAAAAAGCAAGAAGGATTCTGTTGCCCATATTCATGTAGGGCTTCATTCCGTCGTACTTTGCCTGCAGCGCTTCATCAGCGTTCTTTTCAACAAATACTACAACGTAAAGCTTTGTCATATAAGCAAGGGTCATGCCGCCGCTTATTAAGAAAAGCCATTCAACCAACTTGATTCCGGGATTGTATGAAGCAGGTGAAAGATTCATGTACTCAACCATTGCTTCATGCACCAGGGTCTTACTCACATATCCTGAGAAGAAAGGAACGCCTGCAATACCAAGTGCGGCACAAAGATATATGTATTTAAGAATCTTCTTATTTCTTCCGAATCCTTTGATTATGTTGAAATCAAGCTTATGGAGATTCATGAACACAACGCCGGCCACAAGGAAAAGTACCAGCTTAAACAGGGAGTGGTTTACCATGTAAAGCAAGGTTCCTCGTACGGCGAGAGCATTCTCTTCACCGAGGAGACACTGCATTGAAACTCCGATAAGGATAAATCCAATCTGAGAAACCGAGGAGCATGCCAGAGTTCTTTTCATATCTGTTGAGAGTACCGCAAGGAACGCTCCAAGGAACATGGTTATGGTTCCCACTATAAGTACGAACTTGCCCCAGGTCGCATCACCAAAGAAGATCTGGCTGCTTACAACCAAAACTCCGAACACACCAACCTTGGTAAGCATTCCGGAAAGGAGTGCCGATGCAGGTGCAGGTGCAACGGGGTGGGCTTTGGGAAGCCAGATGTGAACAGGGAAAGCTCCGGCCTTGGCTGCAAAGCCCCAAAAGATACACATGCCTGCTGCCAGAAGTTTCTTATCACCCATAAGGCCTTCACATACACCGCGAAGTTCATCGATCTCAAGGGTTCCTGTAATGTTATTAAGCATCAGAAGACCCATCAGCATAACAAGTCCGCCGATAACGGCTACTGCCAGATAAGTCTCTGCGGCTCTCAAGGCTTCTTTGCTCTCCTGTTGAGCTACCCAGACATAGCTTGTAAGGGAAGCCATCTCAAAGAAGATAAAGGTGGTTCCAAGATCTGCCGATAGGAACACGCCCATGGTTGCCCCAAGGGTCCAGAGAATAAAGAGATAATATCTGTTTCTGTTGTGATAGATTCTGTTATATTCCACAGCAAAGGCTGTACATACAAGCCACATAAAGGAAGCAATTGTTATGTACAAAGCCCTGAAGCCATCCATCATAAGATGGAACTTAAGTCCGCAGATATCAGGAAGCCTGAGTTCAAAGGGGCTCATCTTTCCAAAGAAGAAGCCCGCAAAGAAATAGAAGCTTGCAAGGAATACTGCCAGGGTTGTGGCAACAGCCATCACATTTCTGATTTCTTTGCTCTTTCGTCCGATGGCGTAAACCACAAAGGCCATTATTATGGGAATCAGTATAAAACCAAGTAAATGGGTATTCATAATCACATTCCTCCCATGGCAACAGACAAAAGTAAATCAGTTAATGGTTTCGAATAAACACCGAATACAATGATGCATACAGCAAAAATGCAAAGAGGCAAAAGCATTCTTACTCCCGCTTCTTTAACTCCCAAGTTAACGGAATCGTCAAAGTCCTTTCCGGGGAAGAAGGCTCTTACCGAAATGGTCATTGTGTAAACCGCTGTAAGGATTGCGGAAATAAGTAAAGCTCCGATTCCAACGTAAGCCAGTACATTCTCGCTTGAAACTGCTGCTTCAGCAAGATACCACTTACTTACAAATCCGCAAAGTCCGGGAACACCCATAAGGGCAAGACCCGAAATTGTAAATATTCCAAAGGTCATGGGCATATGCTTTCCAAGACCGTTTAACTCGAATACGTAGGTTCTTTCCGTTTTGGAAATAACCGCGCCGGCACAGAAGAAGGATGCTATCTTCATAACCGCATGGAAAACCATGTGGCACAGTGCACCAAAAAGTCCCAAGGGTGTCATGATGGTTACTCCAAAAAGGATGTATGACAAATTACCGATGGTTGAATACGCAAGTCTTCTCTTAAAATGAGTTTCCTTAAGAGCTCTGGCGCTTCCGTAAATAATTGTAAATATGGCGATGGCCATAACCGTGTACTGAGCCCAGGTCCCCCTTAAGAAATCAGGACCGAAGCTATAGTAGGTTATTCTCATAATGGCGAAGGCGCCGCTTTTAACAACAGCTACCGCATGAAGAAGTGCTGTTACAGGCGTGGGCGCAACACCGGCCTGAGGAAGCCATTTGTTGAAGGGACAGATTGCTGCCTTTACACCAAAGCCGAGGAAGGCAAGAACATAGATAAGCAAAAGCACGTTTCCTCTGTCTCCGATCTTTCCGGGATCAAGTACACCACCGTATACAAAATCAAGGCTTGTGCCGTAAACCAATACGAATATGAATCCGATAAAACCGAAGGCCGCTCCGCCAAGGGAATAGTAAAGGTAGGTTCTTGATGCCAGAATCGCTTCTCTTGTAAGGGTATGGAGTACCAAAGGAACCGTAACGATTGTAAGCATCTCATAGAAGAGATACATGGTCATCAGGTTTCCGGAAAGGGAAATTCCAAGGGTTACACCGTAAGTGATGGTGTAAAACATGAAGAAGGTTCCTTCCCTCTCCTCTTTCTCCATATATTCAAAGGAATAAAGAGTGGCAAGAGGCCAAAGGGCAGATATAAGTCCGGCGAAAATCATTCCGAGGCCATCCATCTTAAAGGCGAAAACCAGATCTCCCGTAAACTTCAATACCTCGAAGGACCCCTGGGGCTTATTTATGATAATGGTCCACATCACTATGGAAGTAAGAATTACCACTGTCTCAACAAAGATGTTTCTTGTGGTTCTTCCCTTGAAGGGAATTATTCCCGTCAATATGCCTCCCAGAATCGGGAGAAAAATCGCTATAAGTAATACGTAAGAATTCATTTATTTTCCTCCCTGTCAGAATGTGGCCAAGATGGTCTCTATGTAAGAAATTATCGGCGTTGAAAACAGACCGACACCGATTGCTCCCGCTGTCAGTATTATCAAAGGTATAGTCATGGTCTTCGCCGGTTCTTTGTTTTCAAGCTTCGTGTAATCATAATCATCCCCGGGGAAGAACCCTTGGATGGTTATGGGAAGTAAATATCCTGCGGTAAGAAGGGCGCTGACAATAAGAATCACGGGGCCCAAAATATCAAACACCGCAATGCCGCTCTTTAACGCTCCCATGCAAAGATACCATTTGCTGACAAGTCCGCCCGTAGGTGGAATACCGATAAGGGTAATGGATAAAAGGGTAAAGCACCAGATAACAATGGGCATCTCCTTGCCGATTCCTCTAAGCTCGTCGACTTTGGTCTTTCCTGTCTTATAAATGATTGCGCCCGCTGCAAGGAACAAACCGCACTTGGTGAAACCGTGCATCAATACGTGAAGGAGTGAACCCTCAAAAGCATTTTCATTAAGAAGGGAAAGTCCAAACATGATATATGAAATCTGGCTGACTGTAGAGTAGGCCAGGCGTTTTTTCAAAAGTTTCTCTTTGAAAGCCATGGTGGAACCCATAAGCACAGTAAGAAGTGCCAGGCTCATCCATACAGTCTGGACAAAGGTTCCTCTTATGAATTCTGTTCCGAAGATGTAGTAGATTACTCTTATGGTTCCAAGGATTCCGGTCTTAACAATGATTCCCGAAAGAACTGCAGACGCAGGGGCAGGAGCTACAGGGTGAGCTGAAGTAAGCCATGCGTGCAAGGGGAACATACCGGCTTTAACACCGAATCCGATAATCATAAACAGGGCGCATACAAGAAGAAGTGTCTCGTGGCCCGCAGCATTTATTCCCACGCCTCCTGCTGTGAAAGTCAGGGAATCGGCATACTTAAATACGAAGTAAAATCCAAAAAGTGCAAAGTAAGCGCCGCCCAGTGAATAATAAAGGTATTTAAGGCCCGCCATGGTTGCTTCCTTCTTGCCTGTGTGAATGACAAGAGGAAAGGCCGTAAGGGTCATCATCTCGTAGAACATGTAGAAGGTAACAAGGTTTCCTGCGAAATCAAGTCCGATGAGAACTCCCAGAACCATCAGGTAAAATCCCTGGTATCTCCTCTCATTGTCTTCGTGTTTCATATATTCGAAGGAGAAGATTCCCGCCAGGAGCCAGATTATAACCATAAGCAGTGCAAACATGATTCCTAGGTTATCAACCTTAAAGTATATGGGAAGGTTGGCGGTAAGCTCAAAGAGTTTAACTTCCGTTCCGATTTTGCCTATATTTATAAACACCAAAACAGCCTCTATGGCAAGTACTGCTGCCACGGAGATGTTCATAATTTTCTTATTAAGCTTTCTCATGATTTCCAGAATCAGTCCTGCCACAACAGGGAGAACCACCGGAATCAAAATAAAGGCTTCTGTCATTTTTTTATCCCTTTCACTTACGCAAACATGTCTATGCCTGCGCCTATCCAGTCAACTATAGGCTGTGAGCACATTCCAATGAAGATGTTAAGACCGATAAAGCATATGCAGGTAAGAGCATAGACTTTTTCCTGCTTCATGGTTATGGTCTCACCCTCTTCCTCTGTGGGAGTGTAGATTCGAATAACCGTCTTCATGAAATATATAGCGTTAAGGATTGTACTGATTGCCAAAACTATAAGTGCCGGCAGCATCTTTCGGGTGTTAAGTACTGCTGCCTGAGCAAATAAAAGCTTACTTATAAATCCGGAGAACAGAGGAATACCAACCATGGATAAGGATCCCACCGCAAAGGTAATTCCTGCGATTCTATGTCTGTATCCGCTTCCGGTTAACTCGGCAAAATGCCTGCTGCCCTTTGAAACATCTGTAAGTCCGATGGCTCCGATAAAGAGCATGGACTTGGTAGCCGCATGGGAAAGGATATGGAATATGCTGGCAATCATTGCATATCTTGTTCCAAGGCCGATGCCCATGTAAATATATCCGATCTGAGCTACGGATGAGTAGGCTATCATTCTTCGAATATCGTTTTCTCTTATGGCTGACAGGGAACCCATAATCATTCCCGCAAGACCGAATACGAAAACAACATCGATAATATGTGAAGCTCTGTATACTTCAAAGCCTATTACTCTGTAAATGATTTTGATAAGAAGGATAATGTATCCCTTACTTACAAGTGATGACAAAATGGCAGCACTTGAAACTGTGGAATAACCGTAGGCATCCGCCACCCACGTATGGAAGGGGAACAGGGCGCTCTTCATGGCAAGGCCACAGGTAAGAAGAATGATGGTTACGGTAAGAGGCACGGGATATGTGCCTGCACTGTAGATGCTGCTTACAGCATCTCTGATGTTACTCATAAGAAGATGGCCCGTAATGTCATAAAGCATACAAATTCCCATGAGTAAAAGACCGGAACCTAAAAGGCTCATGATCATATATCGAACTGCCGCCTCAATGGTTCTTCCGTTCTGACGAATCATAATAAGTCCGCAGGCGGAGATGGTGTTGATTTCAACAAATACGTAGGCGGTGAAAAGGTCGTTGGTGTAAATAAGTGCAAGCAAGGATGCAAGCATCAAGTCCACAAGAATATAGTAGAGATTGTGTTTTTCCTCTACTACCTCACCCATGAGTTTCTTTCTTCCGCCGGTCATGGAAAGAAGCATAATTGAGCAGAAGAACAATGCCAGTCCCGCTTCAAGAAGTCCGGCTCTTATTTCGTTACCCCAGGGTGCGGGGAAATGTCCCATCTTGTAGACGATTATTTCTCCGGTTCCGAAGATATAGTAAAGAAGCACAGCCGAAAGGAACCAGATAACCCAGATGGATATAAGGTTTAACCACTTGGCCGCTTTTCTTCCTAAAACCGATGAAACGATTCCCGAAAACATGGAAATCATTATGGAGAAGAAGGGAAAGTTGCAGATAAAATCCATTACAGTCCCTCCTTCTTAAGTCTCTTACTGATCTCATCGAGATCCAGAGTCTGATATCTTCTGTACAGACGAATTGTCAGAGACAGCATAAGAGCAGTTACAGAAACCGACACAACGATACCTGTAAGAACCAGGCCGCTGGGGATGGGGTTTATGTAAGCGTCCACGCTTTGCACTCCGTCCACAACAATGGGTACCGTATGTCCATTGATATATCCCTTAAGTGCAAGGAAAAGATATATGGAGGAGTCCATGATATTAAGACCGATTATTTTCTTTATTAAGTTCTTGTGTAACAAAAGATTCGCGAAGCCTATACAGAAAAGAATCATTGAAACGGCTTCACCGAAATTTGCCCATAAATTCGGACCCATCAGAATTCTCCTTTCCTGAACATGCAATAGAATGTGTACATTGTTACGGCAACAACCAATCCTACACAGATGTTGAGAGGAAGGATCAGTCCGCTTGAAAGAATGGCTCCCGCTTTACCGAGAGGTATGTGGCTTTCTAACTCGTTAGCACCGGTGAAGAAGGAGTAGCTTTTGGCAAGACAATAGAACAGAAGGGCTGAAAGAGAAATGACCTTCTGGGTTTTCTCTGTGAAAAACTTCTCTGTCTTCTCAAATCCAAAGGCTGAAACATACAGAATCAGGCCTGCTCCGATGATGGCACCTCCTGAGAATCCCCCTCCGGGTGAAAGATGTCCGTTGAGTATTACATAAATTCCAAAAAGGAAAATGGCAGGTACAAGGAATGTGGCTGCCTTCTGAAGGATTACGTCGTTCTTGGGCTCAAGAAGTCTGTCGTTTTCCTTCTCCTCTATCTCGTTTGGAAGTTTCTTTTTGTTTCTTCTTAACAAAATGAGAACCGTAATGGTTGCAATGTTAAGTACGTTTGATTCACCGAAGGTATCAAAAGCACGGTAATCCAGAATCATTCCCGTTACGATATTTACCGCACCGGTTTCCTGAAGTCCCTTTTCGATATATCTTGCGCTGACCTCGTTATTTACAGGCTTGTCGAACTCTCCTGTTCTGGGAAGCCATGAAACCGCAATAAGAAGGTTGTATGCGATAAAACCGCAAAGGATTATGGCAAGGATTCTGTAGATGATTCTCAAAACCTTTACCTCTTTGGACTCGCCCTCACTGTACACCTCATCTTTGATGTGCAGTCGGTCTCTCATCCTCTGCTGTACTGTTTCTTCTTTTTCCTCTTTGGGCTCCTGCATTTTTAATTCCATTGCATCATCGAATACCGACTGGTCTTCGGCATTCAACCAATCAAGGAGCTTATTTGTCAGCTTCTTCATTCTTGTTACCCTCCCTGATAGCGTGAATCTTTTTGAGCGTTACAAAGAAAAGAATACTGGTAACTCCGGCACCAACGGCAGCCTCGGTAATTCCAAGATCCGGTGACTCAAGGGTGAGCCAGATTATGGACATTATTAAAGAGAACGCCATGAATTCCATAATGGAACGCACGAGGTTCTTTGAAAAGCTGACGGATACCGCACATATAACAAGGAAAATCAAAAGTATAATCTGGAATAATGTCATTTGGTTTTGTCCTCACAATAGCTGTCAAATTCCTCATCGGTAGTTACCTCAAGCTGTGCAAGAAGGTGTGTGCACACAGGAGAAGTAAACCAAAGGAAAACTATTATAAAAATCATTTTTACCGTGTTAAGATTTAACCCCGACAAAATCATTAATCCGATAAGTGAAGAAGAAAGGCCTAAGGTATCTCCCATTCCTGCGGCATGCATTCTGTTTAATGCGACTTTCTGTTTAAACACACCGATGATTTCAATGGCATAGGTGATAATACCGATGCCGAGAAAAACACATCCAAGGATGAATCGAATAAGTTCCAAACCTGTCATTATTTCTCCTCCTCCTTTTCTTCCTTATATACTCCAATGTAAACCTTTGTGAAAATAACAACCGCAAGGAAACTCATGGCTGCATAGATAAGGCATATATCAAGAAGGTAACCTTCTCCCAGTAAAAGGGATAAGGTTGCGATTATTACCATTGTGATGGAACCCATCATGTTAACCGCCAGAAGTCTGTCGGCGGGACGGGGTCCTAAAATTGCTCTTACAAGGCAAAATATTAAGAATAATCCCAGAAGTATGAGCACACTTTTAAACAAAACAAGATAAGGAGTGCTCACATCGCCGATTAACTCAATAACTCTGCTCATGATATGGTCCCTCCTTTTCCTCTTTCTCAGGTATCACTATGCCTGCTGCCTTTAAAGCCTTATCTTCCATTTTGGTAAGAAGGCGCACGAAAATACCGTCCTCTGCGCCTTCAAACATATCGGCGTTCAGACAGTGAATAATGTACTGGTCCTCCTCGCAGCTCACGGTAATGGTACCGGGAGTTAATGTGATGGAGTTGGCCAGCACAACTCTTGCTGTTTTGGTTTTAAGCTTAGTCTGGTAAAAAATAAGGACAGGTTCCTGCTTCTTCTTCGTAAGCATAAAAGGAACCACTGCGATATTTGCTTTGACTATTTCTATAAATAAGACAAGGATGTATTCAAGTATAAGGGGAATCATGGAAGCATAAGCAAGGTCCTTCTTTATGCTGTAACCCATGAACTTACACATGAATGCAAATATGAGTCCGGAAAAAGCTATTCCGAACAATAGAATTTCAACCGTAAACTGCCCGTTATAGATTATCCATAATAAAAGAAGTAAAACAAACATGTTTCTCCTCCTATCTGTCTCTGTGAATAATATACTTGCAAATGGGATTTCCAACGGATGAAAACTTTTCCTCATACTCGGTCATAACGTTTCCTTCCATCAGCAATGCGTCTGCATGTAAATCGTATGTAACTGTATCCGCCACCCAATTTGCTATGGGAAGTTGCTCAATTGCAAAATCAAACAAATCCCTGTTATCCGTCTTGAACTCTATTATTCCTTCGGGCTTTAATATGTAATCGTATCTCTTTAAGAATTCAGCTGAGGGAAGACGTCTCTTTGCGTGTCTGTCCTTGGGCCAGGGATCCGAAAAGTTAAGATAAATCCTGTCCACTTCCCCCTCTGTAAACTTCTCTGTAATGTTTTCCGCATCCATCCTTATGAATCTAAGGTTAGGAAGAGGATTCTCCTCCATCTTCTGGATTGCTCTTAAAAGTACACTTGAGTACTTCTCTATTCCCACGTAATTGATTTCAGGATTATTCTGGGCCAAAGTGTAGATAAATCTGCCTTTTCCCATTCCTATCTCAATTCTTATAGGATTGTTGTTACCAAAAATTTCTCCCCATTTCCCCTTTGTTTCCACATCTTCGGTAAAAGCGTAGGGGCTCTCCGAAATAACCTCCCTGGAACCTTTAATATTTCTTAATCTCATTAATTATCCTCATTGTCTCATCTCAAAAAATCATATGAAATATACACCTTTTTAGGGTAAATGTAAAGTTTTGGTGGTATAATTGGAACATGGTGCTAAAAATGAAACACGTTAAATTTTCAATCAGATTACTATCCGGTGGAATTGCTTTACTTTTAGGAGCGTCTGCGGTTTTTCCAATGACGGTTCATGCCACCAATGAATTTGAGGAGGCAGCAGAGCTTCGTAAGGAGCTTCCCATCGATACAAACTCAATAGAAAACTGGCCAAAGGGACCTGCCATCGGGGCGGAAGCCGCAATCCTTATGGAAGCTGACAGCGGAACTATCCTCTATGCCAAGAACATTCACGAGAAGCTCTACCCTGCAAGTACCACCAAGATTATGACTACACAGATTGCCGTTGAAATGGCAAACCTTGGTGACAGCGTATCTTTCTCGAGAGAGGCCGTTTTCAGTATTCCCAGAAACAGTTCCAATATCGCTATCGATGTGGGCGAGCAGATAAGTGTTGACCAGTGTCTTCAGGCTATTCTTATTGCTTCGGCCAACGAGGTTGCCAACGCTCTTGCGGAGCACTGCGGCGGTTCCATTGAAGGATTCGTTGATCTCATGAACCAGAGAGCCGAGGAGCTTGGGTGCAAGGATACACATTTTGTTACTCCCAACGGTCTTCACGATGAGAATCACTATACAACTGCTTATGATATGGCTTTGATGGCTGTTCCGTTTTTTGCTAACGAACTTCTCTGCAAATACGCATCAATGTCCAAGCTTCATATTCCCGCCACTTCAACTCAGCCCGATGATATCGTGGCCTGGTCCAAGAATGATTTATATGCGGGAAGAAAATATGCTTACGAATACCTGGTAGGAAGCAAAACCGGTTTCACCGATGATGCCAGACAGACCCTTGTATCCTGCGCAGAGAAAGACGGAATGCGCCTTATCTGTGTAATCCTTAAAGAGGAGTCTCCCTGTCAGTTTACCGATACAGTTGATTTGTTCAACTACGGCTTCGGTAACTTCCAGAAGATCAACATTTACGAGAACGAAGAAAGATACAAGATAAGTGATGATTCTTTCTTCTTCAGTAACAACGACATCTTCGGTTCATCAGCCGCAATGATAGGCCTTGATACCGATTCTTCCATAGTTATCCCCAAGACGGCTTCCTTTAATGACGCCGTATCCACTTTGTCCTACGACAATCCGGAACCGGGAACTGTGGCAACTCTTAACTATACCTACAACGGAAACTACGTGGGTAAAGCCGGAATTCTTCTAAATGAGGAAACCGTGGGATATAAGTTTGGCGGAGAAATGAACGATCCTCAAAACGGTCCTGCCATCGAAGCTCCTCAAGAAGAACCGGAGCAAATAGTATTCCTCAACGTTAAAGTGATTATTATCGGAGTTGTAGCAGTTGCGTTTTTTGCAATACTTCTTCTATTTGTTATAGCGGTTATCAGAAGTTATAATTTCGATAATCCCAGAAGTCCAAAAAGAAGAAGACGCAGAAGAAAAAGATACGGAAAGCACAAGAACCTGCACTTTTAGGCGCAGGTTCTTTTTATTTATTCTATAAATTTGCAATGTACGGGATCCTTACCGGAAAGCTGTCCGATAGGGAATGTAATCTCTTCATTATTAACCTTTATCTTTAAGTTCTTCACAGGGATACCCTCGGGAATATTGACCCGAAGATTTATTTCTTCACCTTTTCTCAAGGTGGTTTCTGTTAAAATCTTTCCCTCCGACTCCACCTGAACCTCGGTATCATCATAAAGGGCAACAAATGTCAGGCGATCGCCTGCGTCTTCATCTATGGTTTCGGAATTATAAAACCTGTATTTCATGTACTCAGGGGGATTAACAATTACAAAGCCCTTGGCATCTTCAGGAGCATCCTTTATAAATCTGGCCCAGGCCGAGTATCTGTTACCCACTATAAAGTCTGCATAGTAGTACATGGATCTTGTTCCTGTGTCGGGAAGCTCAAAGGTCTTCTCCTCTGTTATTTCCTCACCGTCCACAAAGGTATAGCATACAGCTTTTACAGCCTTATTGTTATCTGTAAACTCCAATTCGAAGATTTCTCCGTCATCAAAACTTCCGATTAAATCTCCGGCAAGGTTATATACCTCTCCCCAGATTGAATAAACGGCTGTTGTAATGTCTCCGTCATGATAGATGAAGTTACAACCATAAACCTGTTCCTCAAAATCTCCGGAATTTGTATCAAAAATATAATATGCCGAAGCGTGGGGATTAATGTGTCCTTCCACAACTATTTTCTCTCCCACTTTCGTGCAGTCAAGAAGAGCATTGGCAGGTCCCATATCCGTAAGGTCAATATCTATATCGTTATAGGTAAAAATCATACCGTCTATGGCATCTTCATGGATGGAGAATTTCACATCGCCTTCTCCAAGATCGTAGGCGCCGTATATCTCTCTGTCCACCTCGGACATGGCAATAATCTTCCCGCTTTCATCCGCAAGGAAGTTATACATCATAAGGGGATGCTCCGCTGCAAATCTCTTATCTCTGAAAAGTGCTGATGTATCAAGATCATCCGCCAATTCGTATGGTGAGGCCTCGACTGTTTCCGGACTAAAATACGCTCCTATGAATCTTCTCTCCGTATATTCGTTATAGTCCTGTCTCTGGTGAGAAATCATGGGCTGAAGCCAGATGCTGTTATCGTCGTTTCTCTCCCAGGCATAAGCGGTGAAGCTTTCATTCTTTTTAATTTCTGCTTTCACTGCCTTGTCTCTTTGACGAATCAGAACACAGCCTCTGTTGATGTTTTCATATGAAGGGCCCTCGTAAGGTCCATTCCTGAAAATCTCAGCCATTACATAGGAATCACCGTTTCCTGTTTCCTCAAGCTCAAGGTAATCCGTATCCCCAGCCGAACACATATAGAAGATCCCATGACTTTCGCATCTGTCATCTATATTTGCATATCCGGTGTCCGTACTTTCTCCTGTCTTTACACCCGTAGCGGTTAACAGGTAATAATCCGGAGCATCGGATTCGCCTGCGTACACTTTCTCAAAGCTTAGTATTCCTTCGCAGGTTGTTTTGTCAAAATCTCTTTCAAACTTGAAGCTTCCGTCAGGGGCAAAGCTTATGGAGGCGAACTCTTCGTTTTTACCTGAATCATATAATCTCCAGTCCCCTTCAATAAATGCCTTTATGTCTTCTTCGGATGAAATGGTGGTGGATGAAATTTCCTCAGTCTCTACCGGAACTTCTGTAGGTGTCTCCGCAGTTTCAGTACTTTCCGTAACTTCAGGAGTTGTAATCGTTTCGGTGGCCGGCTCCTTGCCGCACGCAAATAAAGCTGCCGTTGCGGTCAAACATATTAAGATTGGAATGGCTCTCTTTCTCATGCTTCTTCTGCCTTTCCCTGTAAGTTACCTTTTTCTGCTGAAACACAAATAATAATCGCACCGATAAGTGCTGTAATAACTGCCGCTATAAGAAGCGCCGGAACTGAACCCTTGTCTATAAGAAGTCCTCCGGTTCCGCTTCCCACCAGCATTCCGACAGTAACCGTGGCTGTCATTAATGCCTGACCTCTTACCTGTTCCTCATTCTCGATGGTATTAGCTATGTAATAAATGCTTATTCCCGCGTAAAGTCCATAGCCCAAAGCCTGGGTAAACATTGCCACATAAATCATGCCCATATTCATGGCCGTCATGAACAATACACATTTAAGCAATATCACCACTGCCGAAACTTTATAAAGAAGTCCCGATCTGAGTTTTCTGTTTACCAAGGTTAAGGTAAACAGAATGGGAAGTTCCAGGAAAGCCCCTAAAGATATGGCAAAACCCATATCCTTCTCCGTTCCTCCATGGAAGGAAACAATCTGGAACATGTAGCTGTTCAGATAATTGTATGCAATAAACGCAAAGGTGTTTCCGATAAGCACCCAGGTATATCTCTTATGTGTTGCAAAAAATTCGGTAAGGGAGAGGTTTTCTCTTGTTTTACCATTTTCCTCGGATTTAAAAAGCTTTACCTCTTTCACGCCCTTAAAGTGGAAGGTTGCTATGGAGAGGGAAAGAAGCACAAAAGCTATAATTCCCGCAATTACTATTACGTCCTCATTGAAGTTTACAACAAGGACTCCAAGAATCGAGGAAACCGCTGCGTAGAATAATGAGCCCATTCCTCTGGCAATTCCGATGTTTACCTTCAGTCCCATGTCGATAAAGAACAAACCCAAGGAGTAAGTTAAAGACGTGGTGGCTTGAAGCAGTATGATCAAAATAGCGTACAGAATCACTCTGGTGGAATTGGAATTCTCCACCACAAACAAACCAACAAAGCATGCAATCATGATTAGAAACATGCCAACAGTCAGTTTGTGAAGTATGGGCTTCTTACTTCTGTCCGCAAAAGCTCCAAGGATTGGCTGAATTATTACCGACAAACCGGATCCCGCCGCAATTAAGTATCCGATCTGAGTGCTGGTCAGCCCCTTAGCCAGAAGATAAACACTGGCATAGGCATACACAATACAAAAACATCCCCAATACAGCCCCTGAATTACGCAAAAGTGAATCGTAGGCCTATATTTCATATTGTTTTTCCTTTAGAATCCTAAATTATCGTTGACGAGAATTACATGTATTCTGTCTTTGTGTCTTGAAAATCTTGTAATAAGAATCTGACAGCAAATGGTGTCAGGTGATTTGCAGTTAAAACATGCTCCGGTTTTAGAGCAGGGTGTATCAAGTCCAAATCTCTGAGCGTTGGTGGGCGCTGCCACCTGTCTTGCTCTCTTCATTGCAGCATCCACATCACCACAAACCTTGTTCATTCCAACAATAAATATTACTTTCTTTGGTCCCTGCGCAATGGCAGATACTCTGTTGGAGTTTCCGTCGATGTTTACAAGAACTCCATCGTCTGTCATGGCGTTGGTGCTGGCAAGATAAACATCCGCATCATATGCCATAAGCATGGCTTTTCTTTTATCTTCTTCCTCGTCTCTGTCGATGAAATTGTAATTTCCCGCTTTTAATTCCTTAACAAGACCGATTTCATGAACGCTCATTCCGCCGCCCATGGTTACGCTTGATCCTTCGGGAATCAGAGAAAGAGCAATTTTCAACGCTTCCTCTTTATCCTTTGCGTAATATCCTGTCATGTTTCTTGATTCGAGACCCTTTATGGTTTTCTGTGCCAGTAAATCATTTCTCTTAACTATATTTTCGTTCATATTTTCCCTCCAATAGAATGGTTTGCTGTTACATGTCCTCATTATATCATGAATAATAAAAGGCAAAAGGATTATTTGCCTTTTGCCTTAGCTATTTGTTTCTTCTTGTTTTCTTTATATTTTACGTATTTCTCGTAAAGAGTTCTGTAGGTCTCCTTGTCGATTTTCTTCATTGTCTTTACGCAATAGAATAAATCGTTACAATCCTTTCTGACTCTGACTTTGGACTTAACATATCCGTGTCTGGGACAGAAGCCCACATAGTAATAGTTCTTGTGGTTCGGTGAAAACCAGCGGATTCTCTTAAAGGTTCCCTTGCCGCACTTGTAGCATCTGGTGTTCATTACTCTCTTGTTAAAGAGAAGGTCCTGTTTGGTTTCAAATCCTCTGGAAATGAACTTGCTGTATTTGTCAAAATCTACCCAAACCTCATGATCCTCATCCTTCGGTGCTCTGAAGGTATCATAGGATACGTGAGAGTTGGCCAGTTTCTCATCAATCTTGGCAAAAACCTTTGCCGTGTAATAAGCATCGGAAAAAGCTCTGTGGAAAGGAATGTCCTTTTCGATTTTAAGAAAGTCTACCGCATATTCGAGAGACTTTCGGCTTTTACCATCTTCAAAAGCAATTGAGAAAAGCTTCTGAACATCAAAAAAGGCTATCGGACCATTTGATAAGGGCTTCATATCATAATAGCGAAGATTGTTCTGAAGTTCTGTCAGATCCAACGGACCCCAGGTTCCGAACATGTAATCCTTGCCGCACCAGTTAAGGAAGTCCTCAGCCACTTTGGTAAAAGGCTGGCCTTTCTCCAGCTCCTCCATTCTAAGATGGATAAGCTTTCTGGTGATATGATGCATCTTACTGTATACCTGAGGCTTAACGAGACAGGAGAATTCATCTACCATTACTCTGTCTTCATTCAGCTTTACAGCACCGACTTCCACAATTTCAAAAGTCAGGTCTTTCACTGACTCTTCGGGAATTCCACTCTGATTCCATTCCAAATCCAAAATGATGTACTTCAAGCTTTTGCTTCCTCGCGGTATGTGATGGTCAATAACCAATAGTAAATGTTCCCTGGGGGAATCGAACCCTCAACTGCTCCTTAGGAGGGAGCTGTTATATCCATTTAACTAAGAGAACTCATTCCCGATTATAACTCGGGAAAGTTTATCATTCCCTGCATCCAGACGATACCTTTGAATCTTCGTCCAACCTCAGGCTCTCCGAAGAGGTCCTTCTCGTTGATACATACGTCAAAGGATACATCATTGCAGACAACTGTCATTACATGAAGCTTCTCGCCGGTCAGTTTGTTAGTCACTGCCCTGCATGCGGTAATCTCACCAAGGACCGAATACTGATCGCACTCTACTCCGTAAGGCATAAAGTACGAATCAACCAGACTGTAGACATCTTCATTCTGAATTCTCTTGGAGATGGATGTGTAAATGTCCATATCTTCAAGAGTCAGTGTCTCCAGCGCGTTCTCATCTCCCTGGCGGGCTTTTGCAATTAGTGAGCTTCTGTTCTTGGATTCTTTCCGACTTTTCTTCTTTTGATTTTCATCCATAAGAATGGGCAACATTATCTGCCCGTTTACAGAAAGTCCTGACAAGGTAAGGCTCGTTCCCTTCATGGGAAGCCTTTCCTCAGCTTGTATTTTAACATAATCCATCATGTTCTGCAGGTAAAAAATCAAAGTGATTCCAAGTTTTGCGTCATCACAAACTCCTGCATAGGATTCCTTTGCGGCATGGCGCTCCACAGAAATATCTTCCGTTGAGCTTACTCCCATTCCCCTTAAATAGGGATAATAGTATTCGTACACAAAATGGGAAGCATCATCAAATTCTCCGCAAACGGAAATTCCGATGTTTTCGGCGAAATCCTTGCAAAATTCACCAAGCATAACATCTTCCTTGTTGGTGGTGTACATGCGAGTTGAGGGATTCATAATACAATCGGTGATTATTTCCTTAAGCTTTTCACGACTTATCTGATCGGAAAAACCGATGGCTCTCATATACTTATGCACGGATTTCACCTCCTTTACGTCATCTGTTGATTAAAATTTTTAGTTCTTGGGGAGAACTTTCTCAAGTCCGCCCATGTAAGGACGAAGAGCTACGGGAATATTTACACTTCCGTCTTCGTTTACATTGTTCTCAAGGAATGCAATAAGTCCGCGGGGTGTAGCGAGAACTGTGTTGTTCAAAGTATGAACAAGGTATGTTCCGTTCTCTCCCTTTGTTCTTATTCCAAGTCTTCTTGCCTGAGCATCTCCGAGAGTAGAACATGAACCTACCTCAAAGTACTTCTTCTGTCTGGGGCTCCATGCCTCAACATCACAGGACTTAACCTTCAAATCTGCCAGATCTCCGGAACAGCACTCAAGTGTACGTACGGGAATATCAAGACTTCTGAAGAATTCTACTGTGTAAGACCACATCTTGTTGTACCAATCCATGGACTCCTCAGGCTTACAAAGAACAACCATCTCCTGTTTCTCAAACTGGTGAACTCTGTATACGCCTCTCTCCTCGATACCGTGGGAACCAACTTCCTTACGGAAACAAGGTGAGTAAGATGTCATGGTAATGGGAAGAGATTTCTCTTCAACAATCTGTCCTTTGAATTTACCAATCATGGAATGCTCACTTGTACCGATAAGGAAAAGATCCTCTCCTTCAATCTTGTACATCATGGCTTCCATCTCTGCGAAACTCATAACGCCGTTAACGACATTGCTTCTAATCATAAAGGGCGGAATACAATATGTAAAGCCCTTGTTAATCATAAAGTCTCTAGCGTAGGAAATCATTGCGGAGTGGATTCTTGCCGCGTCACCCATAAGGTAGTAGAAACCGTTTCCGCTGGTTCTTCCTGCAGCTTCTTTATCAAGACCGTTTAATCTGTCAAGAATATCTGCGTGATAAGGAACCTCAAAATCGGGAACTACAGGTTCACCGAATTTCTCGATCTCAACATTCTCTGTATCATCCTTACCGATGGGTACGGAATCATCGATAATGTTGGGAATGGTCATCATAATCTTCGTGATCTGTTCCTGAAGTTCTGCCTCAGACTCTTCAAGCTCTGCAAGTCTCTTAGCACCTGCAGCAACCTCTGCCTTCTTGGCTTCAGCTTCTTCTTTTTTGCCCTGTGCCATTAATGCACCGATTTCCTTTGAAATCTTGTTTCTGTTGGCACGGAGATCATCAGCTTCCTGCTTAGCACTTCTGTTTTTTGCATCAAGTTCAATAACCTGATCAACTAAAGGAAGTTTGGCATCCTGAAATTTCTTGCGGATATTTTCCTTTACAATCTCAGGGTTCTCTCTTAAAAACTTAATGTCAATCATTGTATATCTATCTCCTAACTTTGATTATTCAATTACACGCTCAATAAAGATAGTCTGCTCGTCAAGAAGATTTCTAATGATTCTCTCCTCATATCTGTTACGGTTCTTGTCTTCAACCATAAGCAAAACCGGGCGGTTGGGGAATTCGGCGTTCTGTTTGATAACGATTCCGATTTCTCCCTCGTTTGTAAGAACTCTTGTCCCTGCAGGATATACTGCCGTGAAAGCAAGGAGTGCGTCAACTATTCTTGAATCATACTTTTTGCCCTTGGCATCCATAAGATACTCAACTGCAACGTGAACTTTACTTCTCACACGTCCAACGCCGCAAAGCATTTCATCAAGAGTTTCACAGATTCCTACAATCTGGCACTCAAAAGGAACCACTGCAGTTTTCAGGGGGTATCCAACACCATCCAATGTTTCATGATGATAAAGGATAACGTCCTTGGCAATCTTTGGAAGCCAGGTCTCGTTCTCCACTGAGCTGTAGCCGTAAACAGGATGCTTTTTGTACTCGGACATTTCATTGGTTTCCATGTCCTCAACATTTCTGTTCACGTAATCAACCGTGATGTACCTGAGTCCCAGATCATGCAAAAGTGCACCGGATCCGATTCCTCTTATAATATCCTTATCCAACTTCAATTTAAGAGCTGTCAAAGTAGCGAGAGTACAAACATTAATTGAATGCTCATACAAATCAGCGCCACGCTCTCTTATATCGAACACGCGTTCTGCTACATCTTCGTCTTCGATAATTTCGTGCATGATTTTCTCCGCGGTATCACACAGTTCTACCAGCTCTTCATTGTGCTGGTATGTGTGTGTTTCCAGGATCTGTTTAACCTTTTCGGTAAACTTCTCCTCCACCTCTTCTCGAAGAATTCGTCTGGCCTCAATGCTTCGGCCTTCTTCTTCGACATAAACCATAGCAATGTGAAGTTCTTTCAGCCTCTCGATATATTCTTTTCTTACGACACTACCTCTTGCCAAAAGGAAAGAATAGTCTCTGGAGACTATGTCTTTGGCCAGTATTTCGTTTCCTGTTAACTGGTCAACTCTGCATATTCTCATACTTTACCCTACCGTTTTTCTTTTCCGACTATATTGTTACCAATATATATCGGCTAAGTTATGGCTTTGCCATAGCCATATCCAACGCCATTTTTTCCTCATCGCCGAGAGTAAGGGAACACTGGCCCTGTTTAATCTCCTTTGTGTAGGAGTAACAACCCTCTGCGCTGTGTACGGAATTCATGATAAAACCATTATCATTCTCATCTAATACTGCAAGTGAAAAACTTAACTGACCGCCCATCTGCTGGAAGGCATCGTATTTTACCAAACCAACCTTCTGGAATGCTGACTCAAGTCTTTTGTAAATATTCCTGATATCGCTTTTATTCTTTTCGGCTGTTGTCTTTAAGAATTTGTTGTCCTCATATAATCCGACAATCTCTTTCTCAAGGCTCTTGGCATCTTTGCCTCTCATAAACTTCGAATACTTCTTCTGAAGTTTTGAAGTCTTGCTAATCTGAACGATCAAAAGGATGATGACGATTAATAAAACCACCGTCAGTCCTAAAATTATATAACCGGGATCGACTCCGTCGATTCCAAGATCTTTAAATAATGTGCTATTCATCCCGCCCTCTTATTCTTCTGTCTTTGAAAGTAATGAAACTAATTTATCAAGCTCATCGTGAGTGTAGAATTCAATCTTTAACTCTCCGGCTCCATCGCTCTTGGCATTAACGGATACCTTGGTTCCCAAAGCTCTCTTCAGTTTCTCTTCTATATCTTTATAGAAGACATCCATTTCATCATTGGATTTCTTCTTCTCTTTAGCCGGTTTGCCAAAATCCTTAACAAACTTCTCAACATCTCTTACGCTGAGTTTGTCAGAAACAATCTTCTTGGCAGCAGCCACCTGTTTCTCGTTATCCTCAATTGCAAGCAGTGCTCTTGCATGACCTGTGGTAAGCTCACCATCTTCAAGCATTTTCTGAATTGAAGGATCAAGCTTGAGAAGTCTCATGGAGTTTGTAACTGCGGTTCTGCTCTTTGAAACTCTCTCAGCCACTTCCTCCTGCTTGAGGTTAAACTCTGTGAGAAGTCTCTTATATGCCATGGCTTCCTCAATAGGGTTAAGGTCTTCTCTCTGAAGGTTCTCTATTAAGGAAATCTCCATGATTTCCTGCTCGGTAAGATTCTTGATGATTACGGGAACTTCCTTAAGACCCGCCTTCATAGCGGCTCTCCATCTTCTCTCACCTGCGATTATTTCATAGTAATCTTTTCTGTCCTGAACAAGAATAGGCTGCAACACACCAAACTGCTTAATGGATTCTGCCAGTTCGGCCAAAGCTTCCTCATCAAAATTCTTACGAGGCTGTTCTCTGTTGGGCTCTACCTTTGTAATCTTAACAATTGATTTGGGAGAATCATCATTCTCGTCAACTGTAACCACCTTTGCCTTTGTGTCGACCTTTCCTGCTTTGGGAGCTGCAGAAGGAATCAACGCATCAAGACCTTTACCTAACCCTCTTGCTGCCATAATTTACCTTTCTCCTTCTATGATTTCATCCGCCAGGGCAAGATAACTTTCTGCTCCCGCGGATTTGGGATCGTAAATATTTATAGGTTCCCCGTAACTGGGTGCCTCTGCAACCCTTACGTTTCTGGGGATGATGGTGTTGAACACCTTTCCGTCGTAGCTGTTCTTAACACTTTCAACAACCTGAACAGAAAGATTATTTCTGGAATCGTACATTGTGAAAACTACGCCTTCCATGTCCAGTTCCGGATTAAGTCTCTCTTTTACAAGATTTACTGTATGAATCAACTGGCCTACACCTTCAAGGGCATAGTACTCACACTGAATCGGAACCAAAACCGAATCAGCTGTTGTCATTGCATTTACTGTAAGCATACTGAGTGAAGGAGGGCAGTCAATCATAATATAATCGTATGCATCCCTCACATAATCCAATTCATTCCTTAATATATATTCTTTCCTGTCATACTCACTGAGTTCGATCTCTGCTGCAGCCAAGTTTACGTTGGAAGGAATAACATCTACCTTACTGGGTAAACCCTTTATTGTACAATCACCAACCGCACACTCACCAAGCATAAGTTCATATACGGTATTTTCCATTTCATTCTTGTCTATTCCGAAACCGCTGGTGGTATTACCCTGCGGATCCATGTCCACAACAAGCACTTTTTTTCCTCTGGCAGCTAAAGAAGCCGACAAATTTATGGCGGTAGTTGTCTTTCCAACCCCACCTTTCTGGTTCGCTATTGCAATTACTTTACTCATCCTAAATTCCTTTCATGGACCTTCATGGAAATTATACCAATTTTTCTTTTTTTTATCTATATGAAATTATTACCATCATTTTCTATTTTTCTTGTCAGTTTTTCTCCCGTAAGCACAAAAACGCCGTGAAACACGCGAAATTGTTTCACAGACCGTATTTTTTTATGTTTCACGGGGATTTTCTACAAGATTTTGGGTGAAAATGTTTCACGTGAAACATTATCTTGTGGCATATGGTTCAAAAACCACAACATGTTTCACGTGAAACACAAATATTGCTATTCGCATTGTTAATTAACATGGAAGATACTCATCAAGCTTGCTTGAAGTGAGTATCTTGCGTGTTAATTGATACTGCGAAGCAGGAATTTCATCATCATGAAGTAAAGCAAGCATGCGAAGCAGGCTGATAAAGTTCCGAAGGAACGAGCTTTACGAATGATGATGAAAACAATGCGAACGTCAATATTAATGTATCTGTATAAGATTGTTTCTGATAGCAAAAATAGCTGCCTGTGTACGATCTGAAACCTTAATCTTCTTAAAAATACTTGCAATATGGTTTTTAACTGTTCGTTCGGAGATCTTTAACTGCATTGCAATCTCACGGTTCATCATTCCGCTGGCAACACTCTTAAGAACTTCCAACTCTCTTCTGGTGAGTTCAAGGAGAAGTTTGTTATCCTGCTTGGACTTGAGAAGAACAGAGTTAAGCTTGGGAACAAGCTGAGGCTGATAATAATCATGTCCCTGTGACAACTGAAGGATTGCATCCGAAAGCTGTTCAACATATCCGTTCTTCGAAAGATATCCTTTTACATCAATCTTTCTGTATTTCATAACAGCTTCAAAATCATCATTGTCCGAAACAAAAAGAATTGCAGCATTCTTCTTATTCTTTGTTAAAAACTCATGAAGCTCAATACCTGAGCCTCCGGGCAAAGCAGTGTCAATAATAACTATCTCAAAGAAGCAACCGTTTCTGATAATATCCGTAAGAACCTCATAGTCAGAAGCCATATCAACGACTTCTCCCATTTTCTTTGTTTCAATCAGGCTCTTTAAACCTTCTCTGAAAAGATTTGATTTGTCTGCAATAATAATTCTTGGTAAATAACCGTTCAAAACTGAATCTCCTTAACGAATAGGTTCCTTGGCAGGAAGGCCTGCTTTTCTGGGATACTTATTCGGTGTTTCTTTAATCTTCATTATCTGGTACATGATTCTGGAGTTGTCTGTTGTGGGAAGAATGAATTCCTCTGCTTTCACAATCGATCCTCCGAGAATCTTTATGGCGTTCTCTGCCTCATCTCTCTCAGCAGAACCTTTTTCTGATTTGTAAGCAATAAAGCTTCCGTCCTTTTTCACAAAGGGCAGGCAGTATTCCGATAAAGTGGAAAGATTAGCCACCGCTCTGGATACGCACAAATCATATTGTTCTCGATATTCCTTATTCTTTGCAAAATCTTCGGCTCTGCCATGAACCGCTTCAATTCCCGTAAGTCCCAGTTCCTTTATAACTTCATTTAGAAACTGTACTCTTTTATTTAAAGAATCAAGCAAAGTCATTCTTAATTCAGGAAAAAGAATCTTTAAAGGAAGACCCGGAAATCCGGCTCCACATCCCACATCAATAATCTTCTCATTCTTAGGAGAAAGAATCTTTACGATGGTTGCGGAATCGACAAAATGTTTAATGAGAACTTCCTCATACTCCGTAATGGCAGTAAGATTCATGAATTCATTCCACTCTATGAGAAGCTCATAGTAACGAAGAAGTCTGTCCACCTGCTCATCAGAAGGTTTAATATTCAGTTCGTCCAGACCTTCCAGAAGAAGCTTTGTGTTGTACTCCTTGTTTAAAGTCATTTGTCTCCTCTTGAATTGTAGTGCTCAAGGTAAACCAAAAGCACAGAAACGTCGGCAGGTGAAACTCCCGATATTCTTGACGCCTGTCCTACAGAAACCGGTTTGAACTTCTTCAGCTTCTGCCTTGCCTCAAGTCTTAAGCTTAACACATCATCATAATCAATATCAGAAGGAATGAGTTTCTTCTCAATCTTCTTAAACTGTTCAACCTGATGCTTTTGTCTTTCAATATAGCCTTCGTACTTGATTTCTATGTTAATCTGGTCGATAACATCCTGTTTGAATTCTCCTCTTTCAGGATCAAGAGGAGCAATACTCTCATAAGAAAGCTCAGGTCTGCAAATAAGTTCCGCCAAAGAAACTCCTGTCTTAAGGGGAGTACTTCCAAGAGAAGTAAGCACATCCTGGGTTTCTTTCGCAGCGCCCACAATTATTTCTTTTAATCTTGCTATCTCTGAATCAATCTGGCTCTTCTTCAAAAGAAGCGCGTCATACTGTTCTTTAGAAATAAGACCTACTTCATATCCCTTTTCTCTGAGACGAAGATCCGCATTATCCTGACGAAGCAAAAGTCGATACTCGGCTCTTGAAGTCATCATTCGATAAGGTTCAAAGTTTTCCTTTGTAACCAGATCATCTATAAGAACTCCGATATATGCTTCAGATCGGTCGAGGATTAAAGGTTCTCTTCCTTTTAATTTCATGGAAGCATTTATTCCCGCTATCAATCCCTGGGCTGCGGCCTCTTCATATCCGCTGCTTCCATTCATCTGTCCGGCAGAGAAAAGTCCTTCAAATTCTTTGAACTCCAAAGAAGGATTCAACTGTCCGGGATTAATGCAATCATATTCGATGGCGTAAGCATTACGAACAATTTTGCAGTTCTCAAGTCCGGGCACTGTTCTGTACATGGCAAGCTGAACATCCTCAGGTAAAGAAGAAGACATTCCGCCAACGTACATCTCGGTTGTATGTATTCCTTCAGGCTCAATGAAAACCTGATGTCTTTCTTTCTCGGCAAACTTTACTACCTTGTCCTCAATTGAGGGGCAGTATCTGGGACCGGTACCTTCAATGATTCCTGCATAAATGGGAGAGCGGTCGAGGTTGGCTCTTATAATCTCATGAGTTTTCTCATTGGTATAAGTAAGCCAGCAGCTTACCTGCTCCTTTTGAATGGAGTCGGGATCTGTAGAAAATGAAAAAGGTACAATCCTCTCATCTCCCAGTTGCTCTTCCATCTTGGAAAAATCCAAACTCTTTCTTTCCATTCTTGCGGGGGTACCCGTCTTAAATCTCCTCATCTCAATACCGGCACTCTTTAAAGAATCCGTAAGATGAGTGGCAGCCATAAGTCCGTTGGGTCCGGTATATGTTATAGCCTCACCGCAAAGACATCTTGCATTAAGGTAAGTACCGTTACAAAGAACTACTGCTTTACATTCATATATGGCACCGGTGAAAGTTTTGACACCGGTAATTTTCTTTTTACCTCCGGGAAGCTCTTCCCATAAAATCTCACAGACTTCAGCCTGCTTGATTGTAAGGTTTTCCTGATTTTCAAGAACCTTTCTCATGGCTCTTGAATATTCAGCCTTGTCGGCCTGTGCTCTTAAGGAATGAACTGCAGGACCTTTAGAAAGGTTGAGCATCTTTGACTGGATAAAAGTCTTATCGATGTTCTTTCCCATCTCTCCACCCAAAGCGTCAAGTTCTCTTACAAGGTGACCCTTTGAAGAACCTCCGACATTGGGATTGCAGGGCATGAGAGCAATACTGTCAACGCTGACAGTAAAGACAACAGTATTAAAACCGAGTCTGGCACAAGCTAAGGCTGCCTCACATCCGGCATGACCTGCGCCTATGACGCAAACATCAACCATCTCTCTGATTTCCATAAAACCAATCCTTTATTTACCCATGCAAAACTTGGAAAAAATCTCGTTTACCAAATCATCGTCAACTTCCTCACCAATAATTCTTCCAAGTGAAGAGTAAGCACTCATCAAATCAATAGACAGAAAATCTTCAGGCATATCATTTGAAAGACTGTCCAAAACCATATTAAGACTTCTCCTTGCTTCCTCAAGGGCAGCCTTATGTCTTAAAGATGTTATGTAAACTTCTCTGTCTGTCTTAAGTTCACCCTTAAAGAACAGATTCTCCAGGGTTTTCTCAAACAAATCCAATCCTTCATTTAAAGTCATGGATGTTTTAATGATGGGACAACCTGAAGGTATCTTACCTTTAAGAGTTTCCTCATCAACAATAGTATTCAAATCAGATTTATTAAGAAGAACAACTGCTTTCTTTTTCTTAATAATCTCAATGATTTCTTCATCGGAATCATCCAAAGGTTTAGAAGAATCAACTACATAAATAATAAGGTCAGCGTCTTTAGAAGAATCATACGCTTTTTCCACACCAATCTTCTCTACCACATCTTCAGTTTTTCTGATTCCTGCAGTATCGATAAGATTTAATGAAATACCTGAAAGACGAATATTTTCTTCCAAAGTATCTCTGGTGGTTCCTGCAATATCAGTAACTATTGCTCTTTCTTCTCCCACCAATGCATTTAAAAGAGAAGACTTTCCTGCATTTGGTTTTCCGAGAATTACTGTTTTGATACCTTCCTTGATAAGTCGGCCGTCATCATAAGAATCAATAAGATTTCCTATAGATGAAAGCTCTCCGTCAAGGATAGCCTTAAGTCTCTTTGGATAACCCTCAAGTGAAATATGTTCAGGATCATCCAAAGCAGACTCAATAAAAGCAATCTCATAAATCAGTTTCTTTCTGATTTCTGAGATGCTGTTAAACAAAGAACCGGAAAGCTGCTTCATTCCGATTTCCATAGCATGCTTGCTTCCGGCACCGATAACGTCCATAACGGCTTCTGCTTCGGTAAGATCGATTCTTCCGTTTAAGAAAGCTCTCTTGGTAAACTCACCGGGCTCGGCAATTCTTGCACCTTTTGAAAGAACAAGTTCAAGAATTCTACGCACCATAAGAACACCGCCATGACAATTAATCTCAACGGTGTCCTCCTTGGTGTAAGATTTAGGTCCTTTCATTAAAGAAACCATTACTTCATCAATCTTTGAATCCCCATCCATTATGAAACCATAATGGATTGTGTGGGATTCATAATTTGAAAAAGTTCTTTGTCCTGATGAATTAACAAATATTTCATCGGTAATTTTTATAGCTTCGGGACCGCTTAATCTGACAATACCTATACCGGATTCATTTAATGCCGTAGCAATAGCCGCTATCGTATCGTTATACATAGATTAGTTTGCTTTTTTAAGTGAAACGATTACTCTTCTGAAAGGTTCTTCACCCTCTGAGTGAGTAGTAACATACTTATCATTCTGTAATGCTGAGTGAATGATTCTTCTCTCATAAGGATTCATGGGCTCAAGAGAAACTGCTCTTTTTGTTCTCTTAACCTTAAAGGAAATGTTCTTTGCAAGATTCTCAAGAGTTTCTTTTCTTCTTGCTCTGTAATCTTCAGTGTCAAGTTTTACACGAATGTAATCTTCAACACCCTTATTTATTACAAGTGATACAAGATACTGTAAAGAATCAAGGGTCTGTCCTCTCTTACCGATAAGAACACCCATCTCATCTCCGCTTAAGTCGATATCCATTGTCTTTTCAGCTTCGTCATACTTAACGTTGATAACAACAGTCATGTTCATAGCTGCAAAAACATCATTAAGGAATTCCTTTGCAATGTCTGTTAAAGAACCTTTAACTCTTGCTTTGATAACTGAAGGCTTTGAACCGATTCCTAAGAATCCGTTGCTTCCTTCTTCTACAACAATATAATCAAGCTTGTCACTTGTGATGGAAAGCTTCTGACAAGCTTCTGTAATTGCATCTTCCAATGTCTTTGCGCTTATCTCAATATAATCCATACCTAACCTCCGTCCAATTACTTATTGTTTTTCTCGTTATACTCTCTAACCATGTTTGCTTTGGCAGCAATACTTCCGGCCTTGGGAGTACTCTTAGGAGCATCGCTTGAATCTGATTTGTTTACGCTGTTTGCAATAGAACTGATATTTTTGGTCTTCATTGTTGCAATGTTGTTAACCTTATTGGGATCAATTCCTGCTTTTGCAAGTTTTTTATTTCTCTTCTCAACATTCTTCTTGATAAGTTCATCGAGATCCATCTTATCAATGTGCTTGTTGATGATAATCTGCTGAATACTTCTTACAACAGCACCGGCAATCCAGTAAATACCCATACCTGCAGGAAGTGTGTAACAGAAAAATGCAGACATGATAGGCATCATAATGTTCATTGTCTTCATTGAAGAAGCCATTGAATTTGCCTGAGGATCATTGCTGGGAGCCTGCTGAGGCATAAGCTTTGTGTTAATCCACTGTGTAACTGCAGATAAAATAGGAATAATAAATGCAGCTGCAACCATTAAATATGCTTTGGAATCAAGTGCTTCATGAACCATAACTGAAGGTGAGTTGGCAATATTGATTCCAAGGAAGTTATTGAATCTTCCAAGTAATGAAACAGTATTTTCAACATGATCTTTTAATGAAGGATACTGTGTTCCGATGCTTAAAAGTTCACTTGTTGAAGCCTTGTTCAATACATCAACATATGTATTCTGAACGTATGTTGTAACTCCGCTTGTGAAGTTCTCATTTGTAAACTGCTTCGCATAATAAGAAGCGTTTTTGAATGTCTGAATGAATTCGGCACTTCCGGGCTGATTGATGAGCTCATCAACAAGAGGGAAAAATGCTTCCTTAATTTTTGTTACATATGCAGGCATTCTGTAAATAACCTGATAGAGAGCAAAAAGAATAGGCATCTGAATCAAAAGCTGAACGCATCCACCTGTGGGAGATACTCCATACTTGTTATAAACTGCCTGTGTTTCCTGGTTCATGGCAGCCATTGATTCATTGTCTTTTTTACCTTTGTACTTTTCTCTTATAGCTGTCAGCTCAGGATTCATCTTTGCAGAAAGCTTTGAGAATTTTTGCTGCTTAATTGTAAGAGGCATCAAAAGTAAGTAGATAACAATGGTAAAGATAATGATAGCCAAACCAATGTTAGGGATGCCGATTAGATCAAGAACAAAGAAAATACCCTGCATAATATATCCAAGCAATTTAGCTATAGGACCAATTATGAAGGTTTCACTCTGCGTTAATATTATACCGTTCATTATTATCCTTTCCGTATTTTATTTTTTTACACGAAAAATCAGGGACGGGGTCATACCCTCCCTTGGAAAAAGGATTACATCTTATGATTCTCCATGCGGCAAGGCCGCTTCCTTTTAATGCTCCATACCTCTCAATTGCTTCCAAACCATATTCTGAGCAGGTGGGATAATATGGACATTTAAAATTTTTGGTTGGAGATATATATTTTCTATAAAAATGAATTAGAGCAATTAAAATCTTCTTCATTTCGATTCTGACTTCCGGGGATCTTCAATAATAATTCCGTGAAGCCTTCCAAGATGTAAAATTGCGCTTTCAGTTTCTGCATAGGTTACTTCCGAAGCGCCTTTTCTTGCAACGATTACAATATCCAAACCACTATTGAATACCTTTTCGTGTAATCGATAACTTTCGCGGACCAGTCTTGTAATTCTGTGTCTTACTACACTGTTTCCGACTTTCTTACTAACACTTATTCCTATCCGGTTGCCATTTTCCTCATTTTTTAATACGTACATAACGAAAAACTTATTCGCATAAGACTTTCCGTTTTTATATACGGATTGGAACATGTAATTCTTCTTAAGAGACTCTGTAAATATCATAGTATTTAAAGAGAGAAAAAAAGGTCACAATACTGTGACCTTAAGCTGATAAAATCTTTCTTCCCTTTGCTCTTCTGGAAGCTAAAACTTTTCTTCCGCCGGGAGTACTCATTCTTGCTCTAAAGCCATGTACTTTGCTTCTCTGTCTGTTCTTAGGCTGAAATGTCATCTTCATAATAGCTGCACCTCCTTTTCCTACGGAAAATAGCATACTGATTGTAAATGATTATATTTTAAAAGTCAAGAAAAATAAGTATTTTCAAAGTTTTAAAAAAATATAAAAAAATTTTATCCTCTCTATCCACATAGTTATCAACATAAATCAAATTTACATAATTAGAATTAATTACCTGTGTATAACTTGTGGATATAAATAATAAAGTTGTTTATTACATGTGAAAAAGTATCTATAACACTAATAAATTCGTGTTCATTATTCAAAAACATTATCCACCTTACATAACAACATAATAGTAGATATGTAAACTTTTAACCTAGTTTATCCACAGGGTGTGGAAAACTTTTAACCCATTTTCACATTTGGTTGATAAATTGAAAAATTTAATCTTTTAGGGTATGATAGATAGGTATATTTCTATTCTATTTATATAAGGAAACATTGAGGTAAAACAGTGGATTTAATTAAGGAAAAGTGGGAAGAAATAAAGGAATCTATGAAGAAAGAATATGATCTTTCTCCTGTTTCATACAGCACATGGATCAGTCCTTTAAAATATGGTTCAACCAAAAATAATATTGTTACAATTTTAATACCTTCAGACCAGGCTCATGCTCTTAATTATATTTCTACCAAATATAAGAGTTTCTTTCAGGTTACCATTTCAGAAATGTTAAGTGACAATTATGAAGTGGCTTTTGAACTTGAAAAAGAATTCAATGAGGAAGAAGAAACTCAAAATTCTAAGAATCAGACTATATCCAAGTCTGTAAATAATGAAGATAATTCTAACCTTAATCCCAAATACACATTTGATACTTTCATTGTAGGAACCAATAACAGATTTGCACATTCTGCTTCTCTGGCTGTAGCCGAATCACCCGGAGAAGTTTATAACCCTTTGTTTATTTATGGTGGTGCCGGACTTGGCAAAACTCACCTTATGCATTCAATAGGACATTTCATTTTGGAAAACAATCCTAAAATGAAAATCCTTTATGTTACAAGTGAACAGTTTACAAATGAGGTTATCGAATCTATCAGATCCGGTAATGCTCAGGCAATGACTAAATTAAGAGATAAATATAGAACAGTTGATGTACTTATGATCGACGATGTTCAATTTATAATAGGAAAGGAAAGTACACAGGAAGAATTTTTCCATACTTTCAATGCCTTAAGAACAGCAGGAAAACAGATTGTTTTATCATCTGATAAACCACCCAAAGAAATGGAAACTCTGGATGAAAGATTCCGTTCAAGATTTGAATGGGGATTAATAGCAGATATCCAACAACCTGATTATGAAACTCGTGTAGCTATTCTTCTTAAAAATGCTGATAACTATGATAAACAGATTGATCAATCAATCATTGAATATATAGCTACCAATATTACTTCCAATATAAGAGAACTTGAAGGTGCTTTTAACAGAGTTATAGCTCTTTCAAAATTAAATAAAGTAAATCTTACAATGGAAGTAGCTGAAGAAGCTCTTAAAGATATTGTTAATCCCAATAAACAAAGAGAAATAACACCTAATCTTATTATTGAAGTTGTTGCAGAACATTATGGAGTTCCTGCTTCAGATATTACTTCAAAAAGAAGAAACCAGGAGTTTGTTTTACCCAGACAAATTGTTATGTATCTTTGCAGACAATTAACAGAAGTATCTTTAAATAATGTAGGTAAAATTCTTGGTAAAAAAGATCACACCACAGTTATCCACGGTGTAAATAAGATTGAAGAGGATATCAAGAAGAACGAAGAATTAAAAAATAATATTGATGCGATTATTAAGAAGATAAATCCTTAATTTTTCCACATTTATCGGTATTTCCTGAACATCTTATTAACAAGTTATAAGTATCTTTTTTTACTGAAAAATAGTATAATAGAAAGGGTTTTCCACATATCAACATCTATTAATACTATAAATACTAATAATATTATTATTTATATATTATATGGGTTGCCCACCCATTAGTACGAAGGGAGCTTTACACATGAAAATAGTTGTATCAAAACAAAATCTTTTAAACGGAGTTCAAATAGTTTCAAAGGCAGTTCCTAATAAAACTACCATGACTATTCTTGAATGTATTTTAATTGATACTACTTCAGGTAAGATTAAATTAACAGCTAATGATACAGAACTTGGTATTGAAACTGTTATTGATGGTGAAATTATAGAAAAAGGAATGATTGCACTTGATGCAAAGTTATTATCAGAGATAGTAAGAAAGCTTCCTGACAGTGATGTAACCATTGAAAATGATGAAAGCAGCTTTAAAACAATCATTACATGTGAAAAATCCAATTTCAATATAATCGGTAAATCAGGAGATGAATTCTCTTATCTTCCTGTTATTGAAAGAGAAGATTCAATAGTTATTTCTCAATTTGCACTTAAAGAGGTTATTTTACAGACCATCTTCTCAATTGCAAACAATGAAAATAATAAACAGATGACAGGTGAACTCTTTGAAATTAAAGATAATGTTTTAAAGGTTGTTTCCCTGGATGGTCATAGAATTTCACTTCGTAAGATTGAAATGAAGAACAGTTATGAAGATAGAAAAGTAATTGTTCCCGGAAAGACTTTATCAGAAATAAGTAAGATTATTTCAGGTGATGCAGATAAGGATGTAAATATTTACTTTACACCCAAGCATATTTTATTTGAGTTTGATAATACACTTGTTGTTTCCAGACTTATCGAAGGTGAATACTTCAAGATTGATCAGATGTTATCCTCCGATTATGAAACAAAAGTTAAGATTAATAAAAAAGAATTTCTTGATTGTATAGACAGAGCTACTCTTCTTGTTAAAGAAGGTGATAAGAAACCTATTATTATCCACATTACTGACGGAAAGATGGAATTAAAGATTAATTCCGTTCTCGGAAGTATGAATGAAGATATTGATATTGAGAAGAGCGGAAAAGATATCATGATTGGATTTAATCCTAAATTCCTCATTGATGCTCTTAAAGTAATTGATGATGAATTAATTGATATTTATCTTGTTAATTCAAAAGCTCCCTGCTTTATCAAGAATGAAGAAGAAAGTTATATTTACTTAATTCTTCCCATCAACTTTAATACAGTTGAATAAAGGAACAAAATGGAAGTTATTAAACTTAGAGAAGAATATATAAAATTGGGACAGGCACTTAAAGCTGCCGGTCTGGTTGAAAATGGTGTAGATGCCAAATATGTAATAACCGACGGACTTGTTAAAGTTAACGGTGAGGTTGAAGTACAAAGAGGCAAGAAATTATACGCCGGGGACATTGTAGAATTTGAAGGAGAAAAGATAAAGATAGAATGATTATTAAATCTATCGAACTTGCGGATTACAGAAACTATGATTCCATAAAGCTTGATTTCTGTAATGGTCGTAATATTCTTTACGGATCCAATGCCCAGGGTAAAACCAATGTGCTTGAATCTATTTACATGATTGCAACCACAAAGTCCCATAAAGGTACCAAAGATAAAGATATTATCAACTTTAACAAGGAAGAAGCTCATATAAGAGCAATCATTGAAAAAGATAACCTTGAAACAAGAATTGATATGCACCTTAGAAAGAATAAATCAAAGGGCATAGCAATTGATGGAAACAGAATAAAAAAAGCATCAGAACTTCTTGGAATTTTAAATGTTGTTTTCTTTTCTCCCGAGGATTTGTCGATAATAAAAAATGGACCGGCTGAACGCCGCCATTTTGCTGATATGGAACTTTGTCAGCTTGATCCTTTTTATCTTTATAATCTCAATAACTACAACAAAATAATAAATCAGAGAAATAAACTCCTTAAGGATATGTATTTAAATCCTTCATTAAGGGAGACTTTGAATATTTGGGACAGCCAGCTTGTATCTTTCGGAAGCAAGATAATCGAAAGAAGAGAAAAATTTGCCGAGCAGCTTAATGAAATTATCTATGATATTCATTACAAATTATCCGGCGGCAAAGAAGAAATAAAAGTAATATACGAACCTGATGTTAGTATTTCCGAGTACGAAGAAAAATTAAGATTAAGTCAGGAAAAAGATATTAAACTTAAACAGACAAATGTTGGCCCCCACAGAGATGATTTTTCATTTTTGAACGGAGACATCGATATAAGAAAGTTTGGTTCTCAGGGACAGCAAAGAACCGCTGCTCTTTCACTTAAACTTTCGGAAATTGAAATAATGAAAAAGATTACAAAAGACGATCCTGTTTTACTTCTGGATGACGTTTTATCGGAACTTGACGGAGAAAGACAGAATTATCTTTTGAACAGTATAGGAAATATACAAACTATAATTACCTGTACGGGATTAGATGAATTTATTGATCATAGATTCGCAATAGACAGGGTATTTAAAATATCCGAAGGTTCTGTTGTCGTAGGAAATGAGGGAATAAATGAGCAAGAATAAGGTTGAAAACGAATACGGCGCCGATCAAATCCAAATACTGGAAGGATTGGAAGCTGTAAGAAAACGTCCCGGAATGTACATCGGTACCACTTCAAGTCGCGGACTTCATCACCTGGTTTATGAGATTGTTGATAACTCAGTAGATGAAGCATTGGCGGGCTTTTGTGATACCATCGATGTTTATTTGAATGCGGACGGATCGTGTACTGTTATCGATAATGGTCGAGGAATTCCCATCGGTATTAACCAGAAAGCAGGAATTCCCGCAGTTGAAGTAGTATTTACCATTCTCCATGCCGGCGGAAAATTCGGCGGTGGAGGATACAAG